>NZ_JAXBVE010000013.1:0-124485 GCF_035181445.1 Photorhabdus africana | reverse complement strand
AGACCTGCATATTAGCGGCAGCAACGTCGCAGGTACGCAGGATGTCAGCCTGAACGCCGGTCATCAGCTCACCGTCACCACCGCAGCAGAAGTGCATAATGAAACCCATCTACGGCAGGAGAAAAAATCGGGCCTGATGGGGACCGGCGGCATTGGCTTCACCTTAGGCAAAGCCAGCCAGAAAGTCACCACCGACAGTGACAGCCAGCTTAGCAAAGGCAGCACGGTCGGCAGCAGCCAGGGCAATGTCACCCTCAACGCGGGAGAACAGCTCCGGGTTCACGGCAGCGAGGTGATTGCCGGTAAAGACCTGACGCTGACTGGTCAACAGGTCGATATCACCAGTGCAGAAAACCGCCATCACACCACGACAAAAACCGAACAGAAACAGAGCGGCTTAACCGTGGCGCTGAGTGGCGCCGCCGGCGGGGCCGTCAACAGCGCGGTGCAGACAGCCAGAGCCGCCCGCAATGAAAGTGACCCGCGAGTGAAAGCGTTGCAAAACACTCAAGCCGCGCTGAGCGGAGTGCAAGCGGCGCAGGCTGGCCGACTGGCGGCGGCTCAGGGCCGTGACGACAAAGGCAATAATAATCTGGCCGGGATTAGCCTGTCCTACGGTCGCCAGTCTTCCCGTTCAGAACAGCAGCACCGCCAGACCACCCAACAGGGCAGCCATCTCACGGCCGGGGATAACCTCACCATAACCGCCAAAGGGGATGGCAAAGGCGCATCAGGCCAGAATGGCGATATCCGCATTCAGGGCAGCCAGTTACAGGCGGGTAAAGACCTGCAACTGAATGCTCACCGGGATATTCAGCTCTCCTCCAGCCAGAACACCGAACAGACTACCGGCAAAAACAGCAGCCACGGCAGCTCGCTGGGCATGGGCCTGACCGCGGGACCGGGAGGTACCGGCCTGAGCGTCTCGGCCAATGTCAGCCGGGGCAACGGCCGTGAAAACGGCAACGGCGTCAGTCATACTAACACCACATTACAGGCGGGACAGACCGTCGGGCTAAACAGTGGCCGGGACACCACGCTGAAAGGGGCACAAGTCAGCGGCGAACAGATTACCGCCGACGTAAAACGTCATTTGACATTAAGCAGCGAGCAGGACAGCCAGCGCTATGACAGCCGACAACAGAATGCCAGCGCCGGCGTCAGTGCCACCGTGGGTCCCCTCTCCAACGGTACCGCGAGCCTCAATGCCAGCCGCAATAAACTGAACAGCAACTATGACAGCGTGCAGGAGCAGACCGGGCTGTTTGCCGGCAAAGGCGGCTATCAGGTTCATGTCGGTGATCACACCCAATTGGACGGCGCGGTGATAGCGAGTCAAGCCGACAAAGCCAAAAACACCCTGAACACCGGGACGCTGGGCTTCAAGGATATTCAAAATCAAGCGGACTTTACTGTTGAGCAGCAGAGTGCGGGCATCAGCCTCGGCCAACCGACCGCCGGTCAGGTTCTCAATAATCTGGCGGTCAATGGGCTGACCGGGACTCATAACTCAGGCCATGACAGCAGCACCACGCACGCCGCCGTCAGTGACGGCAATCTGATTATCCGGGATAAGGCGCACCAGACGCAGGATGTCGCGAACTTAAGTCGCGATACCGATAACGCCGCCAATGTCCTGAGTCCCATATTTGATAAGGAAAAAGAACAACAACGGCTGAAACAGGCGCAACTGATTGGCGAAATCAGCGCCCAGATGACCGAGATAGCCAGTACGGAAGGGAAAATTATCGCCACCAAAGCGGCGAAAGCGAAGCTGGACCATATCAGTGAACCGGACAAAGAGGCCGCCAGAAAAAAACTGGTCGACAGTGGCAATCCACACCCGACTTCGGCGGATATCAATAAGCAAGTTTATGACACCGCTTACACGCAGGCGCTGAATGACTCCGGCTTTGGGACCGGCGGAACCTATCAGAAAGCGTTACAGGCGGCCACGGCAGCGATTCAGGGCTTAGCGGGCAACAACCTCGGTCAGGCGCTGGCAGGCGGCGCTTCTCCTTATCTGGCGGGCGTGATTAAAGAACTGACGACGGACCCACAAACCCATCAGGTGGATACCGCCACCAATACGCTGGCCCATGCGATTTTAGGCGCGGTAGCCGCCGAAGTCAGCGGTAACAATGCCTTGTCAGGCGCAGCCGGTGCGGCTTCGGGTGAACTGGCCGCTCAGGTACTGATAAAACAACTTTATGGCGACGGGGCCAAAGTCAGTGAGTTAACGGAGGAGCAGAAGCAAACTATCAGCACCCTTTCCACCCTGGCGGCAGGGCTGGCAGGCGGTATTGCTGGTGACTCCACCGCCAGTGCCCTCACTGGGGCGCAGGCAGGGAAGAATGCAGTAGACAATAATCATCTAAGCGTTGACCAGAATCGTTCAAGAAGTGAGGAACTGGTTAATTGTCAGGGGGATACCAGTTGCCGTGCGACTGTCAGGGATAAATATCGGCAGGAATATGACAAGGTTCAAGAGCGGATAGCAACGTGTTCAGGGGCTGACCAGTGCGTTGCCGTTGCTAAAGAGCTGCGGGCATTACAAGGTGACTATAGTGCGCGAATAGGCGAAATTCAGGAAAAAGCCAGAATGCAGGGGCTGGATTCCCTCACGCCAGCAGAAGTGCGGGAATGGGCAGATTTACGCGGTGCGATGTCAAATATTGACGCATCACGGAATTTAGTGCTCCATCGTGCCCAAATCACCGGCGGCTCAGAAGAAACCACCCAGGAAATCGTGAAGATTATGGGGCAGACGGGAATTGCGGCGTCTGCGGGAGTGGCCGGAGGGATTAGTAAGGCTGGAGCAAAAGGAGTCAAGGGAAGTGCTATACCGGTTCCTGATCCTGTGACAACTAATAATGGATTAGTGTATAAATCAAACCCTAAACATACTCCGGGACAAATAGGTTATCACCGTAATGCCGGGACTGAACCTAAGAATTCGGTCGAATTGTTTGGCAATTCAGTTACAAGTGGTAAAAAAAGATACGCATTGGATAGTGATGGTAATGTCCATCAATTTACCAATACTAATGATGGTACGTGGCATTGGTCCGGTAGCACAGGTGATAAAAGTGCGGCATTAAGCAAGAGCGACGTTCCATCAGACGTTAAAAAGAAACTTGGTTTACCAGGAAAATGGAGATAATTATGATTTTTGGTGATCCAAATCATTTTGCCATACTTATAGAGTATTTATCTGATTGGAGTACAGAAAATGGATATAGAAATGGCTTATTTCATTTTTGTATAGATGGAAAACTGTATCCGAATAGTGCGAAAGTAGCAACATTAGGAGGAGATATCCTGTGTTTATCTGATGGGAATGCTTTGGTATTACCTGTTGAAAATAATAATATTTTTAATATGGAAAAAAAAGAGGCTTACTTCTCTATGTTAAAAACAATGTTGCCTGAACGGGCAGAACCAGGGAAAGAAGTATCAGACGATTTTGTTACTTCTTACAAATATCAAGCATCTACATATAATTTAGAAAATGACTGTTGTTATGTTTTTGCTGTATCTAATGGCAGTATGATAAGAATATTAGGTGCAAAACTGAGTGTTTTAAATGGTAATGATGATGTTGGATATCATTGGGAGGAAATACTAAAACCACATATTACTGATATTATTTTAGAAAAGGAAACAGTGAAAAACATTGTCACTTCGACAATAAATTATTATTACTGCCTAAAGTAAAATCCCATCCATGTGAACTGTACCCCAAATGTTAGACAATCATCCGACATTTAAAAGGGGCAGTTCATCACGTCTGGGAAAAGTAGCTTACAGGCTGAAAAGTCGCATCGGGGCGTTGTGGGTCGAGCCTCAAACCACACTGGAAAAAACGGGTTGTAACTGACTGAGGGCATTAGGAAAATCGGCGTTCGGTAATCAACGTCGCAATGGAATGCGTTGTTATTGAGAATAATGCGCTGGCCTCGCGAAATCTGGGCGATTGCCGCACGATGTCACCGGAAGCGTGCGGCAAGGCTAAAGAGCTGAGCCAGCGTATTCTGGATAAAGGTCTGCCGTCAGTGGAGGACATGCGCGGTAAACTGGCATCGTGTCAGGATGACAGATGCCGTAAAGGGGTCTGGACGGAATATCGACAGGCCAGTGATGCGACCATCAATACCCTGAAACAAATGGCGTTGAATGGCGAGTTGAGCCGCGAAGAGCTGGCCTTTATCAACCATGAGTTGGGTAAAGAACTGGCGGTATCAGGATACCGTGCCAATGATAAGATAGGTCGTTCAGAGCAGAGTAGTTGGCTAAATGGTGGTGGTGGGCCACTCTCCGGGTTCTTTAACACGGAACTGCGCCAAAAAGAGCTGGAAAAATCGGGCTTGTCCAAAGCGGATGCGGCGCAGTACGTGAAGGAAGAGCAGCGGAACCTGTTGTTGCTGGAGACCGCGGTCGGGGCTATTGAGGCAAAAACTAATAGAACTTCTATAAATGTAGTCGGAAAAGGCGCAACATTACCTACTGGTTATACCCCAAAAGGAAATTCAGTTACTGGGCCAAAAGATGGTGTTTATAATAACACTGGAAAAGTAGACGCATCAGGAAACACTATTTATAGTCACAATGGTGGGTACTATACGTTTGAAAATGGCGTGAAGACAAGAGTTCAATCACCTAATTCTGGCTCACAAGCACAACAGAATTACGAGAAAGGTAAAGAATTTGAACAATCTACTTACGATAAATTCAAAGTTGATAAAGTTGAATCAGCACGGGAAATTACTGTCAAAACAGAGAGTAATACAAAAATAAGGGTTGACATGATAGGCAAAGATAAAGAAGGAAACATTATCTGTGTTGAATGTAAAAGCTCATCAACTGCTCCATTAACAACAAATCAAAAGAAAGGTTTTCCTGAACTTGAAACCAAGGGGGGTACTGTCGTTGGAAAAGGAAAACCGGGTTTTGAAGGAGGGAGCAAAATACCGCCAACCAAGGTTGACATCATCAGACCTACTTCTAAAGATTGAGTAAGGAGTTAATATGTCTATAGAAGACGTGAACAAAATAGATATGATAGGTATACCTAATAACAATGAAAACTTAGTTGTTCTAGGATTAACTGATCATTTACCGTGGAGTGGTTCTATAGAAGAACATTTACTGAAACTACAAGAAAAAATAAATAGTTATATTCGTTTTATTGAAAGCGGGGAGATATACGAAAGCTTCCCTGCTTCCTGTGGAAAAAGTGAAACGCTAATAGAAGTTTATTTTAAGTATCATATCCCACATGAATGTGCCGATTTTTTGGAAAAGGTTGGAGAAATTCTTGCACCTGTTAATATTCAGTTACGATATGAAGAAGGTGATACTGCTTAAATAGATGTATTAATTATTTGATCTCAATGATCAGATTGGCGCAGAGGGCTTGCTCATTGCGCTAATTTCAGTCCTTTTATACCTCTGATATCAGGAGGCCGATACGGGAGCGCTACCTGTACCGCAAGACCAACGGAGAGCCGTTGAGTATTCGTACTCAGTGTCCCCAGTTGCAGCTGTTGCAGGGTAATGGCAACAAAGACCGGGTGTGGTCATGCAAAACCCGAAGCCACCGTGTATCAGAACATCGCAGGGGTACCTTCACCCGTTGCTGAAAAAGGCGCGACACTGACAAATGCCCGGTGGGAAAAACCGGTCTTCGGGGGCGAAAAGCGCGTCTGGGAGTTTTGGGTTCAGCGACAAAGCAGCACTGGAAAAACGGTTGTAACTGACTGAGGGCATTGGGAAAATCGGCGTTCGGCGGTCAACTTCGCAATGGAATGCGTTGTTTGGACTAAAAATTGAATCTAACTCTAAGCATACACTTGGAGCTCAAGGGTTCAGACCGAATGCTGGTATTGAACCACGAGACTCTCTGAGCATTTTTGAAGGTTCAGTATCTATAGATTCTGATAAACATAGATATGCTAAAGACTCCAATGGACATATCCATAGATTTTCACCAAATAATACAGGTGTCTACCATTGGTCTGGTAGTACTGGAGACTCAAAAAATAAATTGGAATTAACTGGAAAGGTGAAGTCTAGGTTACAAAAACAAGAAGGGTGGAAAATAAAATGATTATTGGAGATCCTTATCAAATTGCTATCCATATTGAGCAAATTGATGTCCTGTGTTCACCGAGTGGAATGTTTAATTTTATAATTAATGACACCTTAGTTCCAGGGAAAGGAGTAACAATGGATCTATACATGGTGATATCTGAACTAAAAGAGAGCCTTGAAGACGGAATGCGCAAGAACTTGCGAGATGTTGGGAATATCCCATTGTCTGATTTAGATTTTTCTGAAGGAGAACCGGAGAACTTTATCTCATTATCCTCTGAATTATCAGATTATGGCTTTATTTTGTGGTTGGGTTTTGATGGAGATGAAGATCGTCTTATTTATACAACAAATTATGAAAAAACATTCCAAGAAGAACGATATCCTAGAGGAACAATAGAAAAATTAATTAGAGACCTACCGTTAGCAGAGGATTTAGTAATGAAAAAAACAGGAGCATTTATTAATACTGAGCTGAAATCATAAAAAGTTGTTGTCGATAATAACCACTTAAGCGTTGACCAGAATCGTTCAAGGGGTGAGGAACTGGCCAACTGTCAGGGGATACCAGTTGTCGTACGACTGTCAGGGGATACCAGTTGTCGTACGACTGTCAGGGATAAATACCGACAGGAATACGACAAGGTTCAAGAGAGGATAACAACTTGTTCAGGGGCTGACCAGTGCGTTGCGGTTGCCAAAGAGCTGCGGGCATTACAGGGTGATTACAGTGCCCGGATGAGTGAAATTCAGGAAAAAGCCAGAATGCAGGGGCTGGATTCTCTCACACCGGCAGAAGTGCGGGAATGGGCAGATTTACGCGGTGCGATGTCGAATATTGATGCCTCCCGCAATTTAGTGCTCCATCGTGCTCAAGTCACCGGCGGCTCAGAAGAAACGACCCAGGAAATCGTGAAGATTATGGGGCAGACGGGAATTGCGGCGTCTGCGGGAGTGGCCGGAGGGATCAGTAAATCTGGAGCAAAAGGAAGTGCTGTACCAGTACCTAATCCAGTGACAGCGAATAATGGGTTAGTTTATAAATCAAATCCTAAACATACTCTTGGTGGTGATGGAAATCGCCGTAATGCGGGAATAGAACCCAAAGACTCATTGAAACTTTTTGAAAATTCAATTCCAAGCTCCAAAAATTATGGTAATAAAGAAGTTAGATTTGCTAAGGATGAAAAAGGTAATGTTCATCGGTTCGAAGGGACCAATGGGGAATATCACTGGAATGGAAGTACCGGTGATGTAAAAAATCCATTGAATAAAAATGACATTCCTAATGAAGTCAAAAAACAACTTGGTTTGTCCGGAAAATGGAGATAAAAATGATTTTTGGTGATCCATATCGTTTTGCAGTGTTAATACAACATCTTCCAGAATGGAGTGATGATACTTATAAAAATGGACTTTTCCATTTTTGTATTGATGGTTTTTTTTTCCCTGAAGAAATAAGGACATCTACCCTTTGGGTAGATATCTTTTCGTTGAAAGACAATACTAATGCTTTATTTTCTTTTCAGGAAAATAAAGCGTTGTTTGAAAAAGGAACTAAAGATGCTTTTAACTTTATGTTAGGAATGATTTCTCCAGAGTTGATAGGACAAGATGAGCCCGAGAATTTTGAGCAATCTTATCAATATCAAGCGTCAACAGAAAATATTAATGATGCTGGTTTTATTGTTTTTGCTGTTTCTTATGGTGATATGGTTAGGATACTTGGCGCTAAGTATAGTGAATTAAAACAAGACGAACATGGGAATAGTTTTTGGGAAACGGTCACTAATCCTGATATCAGAGAGGCTATTCTTTATAAGAGTGAAGTTAATGAAATAATTTCAAAAGCATTCGAATATTATTCAACCATTTAACTCACTGCCTTTTAACAGCATCAAAGCAAAATGGCTTATGAGGCTCAAAAGTCGTGTCGGGGCGTTGTGGGACAGGCATCGAACCGCACTGGGAAAAATGGGTTGTAACTGACTGAGCGCATTGGGAGGGAGAATTCCGCAGGTTTTGTTAAAACCTATACCCTATGATTTCAAGATGCATCGCGACGGCAAGGGAGCGAATCCCCGGGAGCATAGATAACGATGTGACCGGGGTGAGCGAGTGCAGCCAATAAAGAGGCAGCTTGAAAGATGACGGGTATAGATATTAAGGAAATTACTGCGCGATATATCCACCATCAACGAGATGGTAACTACCGGTAATGAAAGATGCATCCTGAGATAGCAGGAAGCAAGTTAGTGCCGCGACTTCATCTGGTGTTCCGAGACGGCCGACAGGATGACTCTTGGTCATTTTCTGGACTATATTGATGTCAAGGCTAGACATCAATGGTGTGTCGATGCCGCCGGGCCCGACGGCGTTAATCCGTATCTCTTGTTTTGCATACTCCAGCGCGGCAGTTTTTGTCATGCCTAACACAGCATGCTTGGCTGCTACGTATGCAATCGAGTTGGCGAGACCAGCACTACTTGCAGCTGAGGCCATGTTAACAATCGCACCACCGCCGGAAGCCAACATCGCTGGAATTTCATACTTCATTGAGTACAGGACACCGTGCATGTTGACGTTGATGACTTGATGCCAGTCATCCAACGGATAGTCCACGGTCCGATGGAACGAGCCGGCTATCCCTGCGTTGTTGACTGCCAGATGTAGTGCCCCAAAGGTTTCTACCGTTTGGGCTACTAAGCGCTCCACCGAGGATGCTTGGGAGACGTCAAGCTGAATGGCGATAGCATTATCAAGGTCATTGGCAAGGGTTTGAGCAGCGTTGCCGTTAAGATCGGCCACGACAACTTTCGCTCCGTTTGCCGCTAGTCGGCGGCATATTGCAGCACCAATACCCATAGCACCGCCGGTAACGATTGCCACCTTATTGTTAAAATCTAAAGTCATATATTCTGCTCCTGTAAATGGTATGAGCCAAGTTCGTACTATCCTTAATCAGTAGTATGAGCTTGGGATTAACGGCAAATATACCCGCTGTCTTTCAAGTTGCCTCTTGAAATCTATAGGGTATAGAACAAGGGACACATGTTCTCCGCGCTTGTGAATATCTTTTCACACCAGTCTGTGGCATATCCTAATCTATTAGATAATCCAATTTTTTAATAGGTTTAATAGGCGATCAAATTAGTTTTAGTTTGCACTGATTTTTTTATTTGTTTTTTCTATTTACATTAACGGTATTGTTTTATTGCCGTAAAATAACGCTAATAAATTATTTTTCAATTTGATCTTATATTTTTTTATAAGTTGCCATATTGAATGGCTTGGTTAATGTTGAATAAGTTGCATTTTTAATTAATATCATGTCTATTGTTTAGAATATATAGCTTGTGTTTCACTGATTGTCAAAATAAAATTTTTATAATTACAGCTCATTTATTTGTTTTATGTTTCAAAGTGTTTTGTGTTTTCTAATGATTTTATTTGTTAATAATAGAAATAGAGTATAATGTTATCTAGCATTTATATATAATAAGTGCAGATAATGGTTACGCTTTTAATAATAAAGTTTAGTAAACTAAATGAGATTATAAAAATAGGATAAAATGAAATTTCTTATTTGGAATGATAAATTGACGGTAAAGATAATATCTATTATTTCTGTCGTAAAGTAGTTGGTCTAAGCTTTTGAATAGGGCGTTGGTAATCGGTTATGATAGTAATGTTTTTCAATGCTAATATATTAATAAATAATTAATTGTTTAGCTATGGTGTGATCATTCGGTATGAATTGGTTATCGGGTTTTTCCTATCTAAAAGCAAGATTGAGGAAAGTGATAATCGCTATTGAATCGTTTTCACTTGAAAAGGCTTTACCTGTTTATCTAATCTAAGTAAATCATTGAGATAGGGGACAATATGGTCAATTTGTTACAAATAATCTTATACCCGTCATCTTTCAAGTTGCCTCTTTGTTGGCTGCACTCACTCACCCCGGTCACATAGTTCGCTATGCTCCCGGGGATTCGCTCCCTTGCCGTCGCGATGCATCTTGAAATCTATAAGGTATAATAGGTAGGGATATCGTTGTCTGAAATTTGAAAGCATTTAGATGATAGTTAATTTTATATTAAGTTATCATCAGATTGTTCACTCTTTTTGTTGTTTTGGTTATCGGTTTACTCGGGTTTTTGAAAGTTAAATTTGGTCAAATTTTATTTTACATTTGAATAGATAAATTTCAGGCGTTATTAATGAATAATTATTTATCTATTCGTTTCATCTATATGTAGTAGATTTAATTTATGCACAGTTTACGCCCTATTTATTCACTAAAAGCGCATAAACTGTGCATAAAAATACTTTTTGGAATTTTGAACGGGATCAAAAAGTATTTTTTTTGTGTACAACTTGTGTTGACTTTGTTAAGCCTGGGCAACAGTATCTGTCTAATGGCTGAGCAACTTGAAAGATGACGGGTATATGTTTTAGGAAATAGTCATGGGATTAATAAGAATAATATTAAATAGATCCTGTAATATTATTATTTTTAAGGTTTTTTAGGTTTCAGTTTGGTAAACCTTTTACTCGGCATACATTAAATAAGTTGTGTCAGTGTGAGACGAAAGATGATGCGGAGCATATTACTTTCTCTCATCCGTGTACTCTCTATTTTAAGGGGAAATGATCTATGTTAGAAAATATTCAGAGAAGTTGGTTTGAACACTATATGGTGCCCTGTTTCTCTCCTGCTAAGTTCATACCTGTTCGGGCCAAAGGTTCGAAAGTATGGGATCAAGATGGCAAGGAATATATCGATTTTGCCGGTGGAATTGCCGTTAATTCATTAGGGCATGCACATCCTGAATTAAAGGATGAGTTAATTTCTCAGATTGATAAAATATGGCATATAGGTAATGGTTACACTAATGAACCTGTCCTGAAATTAGCAAAAAGACTGGTGGAAAATACGTTTGCTGATAAAGCGTTTTTCTGTAATTCAGGGGCGGAGGCTAACGAGGCAGCATTAAAATTAGCCAGAAAATATGCCGCTGATAAATATGGGAAAAATAAGAATGAGATTATTTCATTTAAAGATTCTTTTCATGGTAGAACATTATTTACTGTTACAGTAGGAGGGCAGCCAAAATATTCACAAGATTATGCCCCTCTTCCGCAAGAAATTACGCATCTTCCTTATAATAATTTATCTGCAATCAGAGAACACATTTCTGAAAATACCTGTGCGGTTATTGTCGAACCTATTATCGGTGAGGGCGGTGTTATTCCCGCAGATCCTGCATTCTTGCAGGAATTACGTACCTTATGTGATCGTTTTCAAGCGCTGCTTATTTTTGATGAAATTCAAACTGGGGTGGGCCGTACAGGATACCTTTATGCTTATCAGGAATATGGTGTTGAGCCTGATATTCTTACCAGTGCTAAAGGTCTCGGTGGCGGTTTTCCTATCGGCGCTATGTTAACAAAACAGCATATTGCAGCGGTTTTTCAACCTGGAACGCATGGTACCACGTTTGGCGGTAATCCTCTGGCGACGGCAGTTGCCAATAAGGTGCTTTCTATTGTTAATCAGGCGGAACTGCTCACCGGCGTTTTGCAACGTCATGATTACTTCATGGATAAATTATCGAAACTGAATCAGCGTTACCAAATATTCAGTTGCTTGCGAGGTAAAGGGCTACTTTTAGGTGCTGAATTGGATAAAGCTTGGCAGGGTAAGGCGAAGCAATTAACTAACTTGGCAGCAGAGGAGGGGTTAATTGCCTTGATCGCGGGTCCAGATGTGTTGCGCTTTGCGCCAGCATTAAATATTGAATTTGCTGATATTGATGAAGGTTTGGTTCGTCTTGAAAGCACCATCATGCGGTTTGTCGGTTAATAGTAAATTGAAGGTGACGTTATGATGCTTTTCCGAGCTGTCCGGCATAGTGACTTAAATGGGGTTCAGTCTTTATCTCAACGCGCTGGTATAGGTTTGACATCTTTTCCCAATAATCTGGATCAATTACGTTCACGCATTGCACGTAGTGTTGATACTTTTGATGGAAAACTGGCCAGGGCTCAGCAGGGATTCCTTTTTGTGCTGGAAGATACCAGTGTGAATCGTGTGGCGGGCGTCAGTGCCATCGAAGTGGCGGTTGGGCTGGAGGAGCCGTTTTATAATTTTCGGGTACAAAAAACTATTCGTTCATCACGTGAATTGGGGATTTATAAATCTATTGAAGCGTTGACTTTGGAACAAGATCAGACCGGTAACAGTGAATTGTGTACCTTGTTCCTTGATCCGGAATATCAGAAGGGAAGAAATGGGACATTTCTCTCCAAAGCACGTTTTCTTTTTATCGCCGCATTTAGGGATATTTTTTCTAAAACTATATTCGCTGAAATGCGAGGGGTTGCAGATGAGCAAGGAAATTCCCCTTTCTGGAATTCACTGGGACAACATTTTTTTGGCATTCCTTTTTCCCAGGCAGATTACTTAACCGGTATTGGGTCGAAAACCTTTATTGCCGAACTTATGCCCCTTCATCCTATTTATATCTCCTTATTACCTGCTGAGGCGCAGAAGGTGATTGGGCAGGTCCATGGGAAAACAGTACCCGCGCGGACAATTCTTGAAAAAGAAGGGCTTATCTATCAAGGCCATATCGATATTTTTGATGGCGGCGCTTTATTACAGGCTGAGATTGACCGGATACGTGCAGTAAAAGAGAGTCGTCTCGTTTCTGTCAGTAAAGCCGAATCAGTGACCGGAGACGATGGTGTTCCTTGCATCGTTGCCAATCAGCAGTTTAGTGAATTTCGGGCGCTTTTATTGAATGTGGCGTGTGACAGTAATGAACTTTTTTTAACAGCCGCAGAGATGGGTGCACTTCAAGTCAGCGATGGGGATCAGGTGCGACTGGTTAGTCTCTTTCCAAAGGAAAATTAAGCATGAATTATAAAGTACATTACATTGGGGGAAGATGGATTGAGGGGCAGGGTGAGTCGATAACTAAATTTTCTCCAATAGATCAACAGATTCTGTGGCAAGCTAACAGCGCCGATGCTTTGCAAGTCAGAGCCGCTTGTCATGCTGCGCGCGAGGCGTTTTATGCTTGGTCACATTTGCCCGCCAGTGAGCGGATTAAGGTCATTCAGGCGTTTGCGGTTTTGCTGAATGAGGAGAAAGAAACGCTTGCTCGTGTTATCAGTCAGGAAACCAGTAAACCGTTATGGGAAACTCGGACTGAAATACAATCCATGATAGGTAAGGCGGCTATTTCTATTGAAGCGTGGGAGCAGCGTACCGGTGAGTCAGAAACGATTATGCCTGACGGCCGTGCCTTGCTGCGTCACCGTCCTCACGGTGTGATGGCGGTTTTTGGTCCGTATAACTTTCCCGGGCATTTGCCTAATGGTCATATTATTCCCGCGCTTATTGCGGGTAATACGCTGGTGTTTAAACCGAGTGAATTGACACCGATGACCGCAGAAGAGACGGTGAAACTATGGGAAAAAGCCGGTTTACCCGCAGGTGTGCTTAATTTGGTTCAGGGAGCACGCAATACCGGGACAGCATTGCTGGAGGATAAGCAGATTGATGGTGTGCTGTTTACCGGGAGTGCCAATACTGGCTTTCACTTTCACCGAGTGCTTGGCGGTCAGCCAGAGAAGATGTTGGCACTTGAAATGGGGGGAAACAATGCATTGATCGTCGATGCTTGCGACGATATTGATGCCGCTGTTTACACCATTGTGCAGTCAGCGTTTATCTCCGCGGGTCAACGTTGCACCTGTGCCCGTAGATTGTTGGTCAAAAATGGCGCACACGGCGATGCGGTGATTAAGCGTCTGGTGGCGGTGACAGAGCGGATCGTACCATCCCATTGGGATGCTCAACCTCAACCGTTCATTGGTGGAGTCATTTCTCTACAGGCTGTGCAGAATCTATTGGAAGCTCAAGATCGGCTACAAAAACTGGGGGGTATCTCTTTGGTTTCGCTGGAGCAATGCCAGCCGCAATCAACGTTGTTGACCCCAGGGATTATTGATGTTAGCCAAATCGCTGATGTTCCTGATGAGGAGTATTTCGGGCCGCTGCTCATGCTTATGCGTTATGACTCGTTTGATGAGGCGCTGGCAATCGCCAATAACACCCGATTCGGCTTGGCTACCGGTTTAATTTCGCCGGATGCTGCTCTGTTCCAACGTCTGTCGGAAGATGCCAGAGCGGGCATTGTGAACTGGAATAAACCGTTGACTGGGGCTTCCAGTAAAGCACCTTTCGGTGGCATTGGTGCGTCAGGAAACTACCGACCTAGTGCTTATTATGCTGCTGATTACTGTGCCTGGCCGATGGCATCTCTGGTTGCTGACGAACTCACTTTACCTGAAACGCTTGCGCCAGGGCTTCATTTTCCTGATTAACCGTTTAACGGGAGAGGTTTTCAACTTATATAATTTTTCCAAGGGGATTTATGGCTGGTTTTGAAGCAAATTTTGATGGGTTGGTCGGCATGACCCATCATTATGCGGGGCTTTCTGTGGGTAATAAGGCTTCGATTAATAATAAAGACAGCGTATCTAACCCGCGTAAAGCCGCGCTGCAAGGGTTGATGAAAATGAAAGCGTTGGCTGATGAAGGGTTTATTCAAGGAGTGCTTCCGCCGCAACAACGCCCTAATATTCCGGCCTTGCGTAATTTAGGTTTTGTCGGCAGTGATGAGCAGATATTGCATAAAGCAGCCAAATATTCTCCGGTGTTATTAGCAAAACTGAGCTCTGCTTCATCAATGTGGACCGCAAATGCGGCAACCGTGTCACCTTCGGCGGATAGCGCTGATCAGCGAGTTCATTTCACGGTAGCTAATTTAAACAATAAATTGCACCGTTCGCTGGAAATAGCAACGACGACTGCCGCGTTAAAAGCCACTTTTGCTGATCAAAACTATTTTGTTCATCATCAGGCTCTTCCACAACATGAAGATTTTGGTGATGAAGGGGCGGCAAACCATAATCGCCTCGGTGGTGATTATGATTCGCCGGGCGTACAGGTGTTTGTCTATGGCCGTAGCGCATTTTGCGGCGGCCCAATGCCCAAATGTTATCCGGCACGGCAAACATTGGAAGCCAGTGAAGCGATCGCACGGTTGCATCGGCTTAATCCGGCACAAACCGTTTTTGTACAGCAAAACCCGGTCGCCATTGACAGTGGGGTTTTCCATAACGATGTGATTGCGGTCAGCAACCGAAATGTCCTTTTTCACCATCAATATGCTTATCTTAATCAGTCTCAGGTTCTGACCGAAATTAGACAGAAAATGGCGGTGTTGGGACAGAATTTTGTCACAATTGAGGTGCCTGCTGAGCAGATCAGCATCAAAGATGCGGTTGATTCTTATCTCTTTAATAGTCAGTTACTGAGTAAAACTGATGGGAAAATGATGATCGTTGTTCCTGATGAGTGTCGCCAACATTCTGCTGTCTGGGATTATTTGCAGTCGCTGAGTGCGCAAACCTCCTCACCTATTAATGAAGTCCGTGTTTTTGATTTGCGGGAAAGTATGCGCAATGGCGGCGGTCCGGCCTGTTTGCGTCTGAGGGTGGTACTCAATGATGCTGAATTTCGTGCTGTTAATCCCGCGACATTGATAAATACGCAACTTTACCAGCGCCTGACTAAGTGGATAGAGCACCATTATCGTGATGAATTATGTGCCAGCGATCTGGCCGATCCCCAATTACTTCGTGAAGTTTATACCGCGCTGGATGAGCTTACGCAGATCTTAAATTTAGGATCGATCTATGAATTTCAGCGCTAAATTGGAGTCGATATGGATCTGTTAACGTTATTGCTTGAAAAAAAACTGGCCGACCACCTGACATTTCCGAAAGCAATAAATGCGCATTGGTTGGCTGAAGGTGTACTGCAACTGATTCCCCATGAAGAGGGAAATCGGTCTCTGGTGATTTCTGCCGGTATTCACGGTAATGAAACCGCGCCTATTGAAATATTGATTCAGTTACTTGCACAGTTGGCGGAGGGCACGTTAGCACTAAAAAATAACGTGTTGATTATCTTTGGTAATTTGCCTGCGATGCGGGCGAATCGACGCTATTTACATGATGATTTGAATCGCATGTTTGGTGGCCGTTACCTGAATTTTCCGTTAGGAAATGAGCGATCACGTGCGGCTGAACTTGAAGACGTTGTGAGTCGCTTTTTTGCTGAACCTTCGGTGTCGTCGACCAATATTCGCTGGCATATTGATCTGCATACCGCTATACGCGCTTCTCACCATGAGCAATTTGCGTTGTTACCTGCTCAGAATCGCCCCTTTTCTGTTGAATTTATGCAATGGTTGCATGACAGCGATATTGATGCGCTCGTTTATCATCGTGAGAAAGCCGGGACTTTCAGCCATTTTCTGAGTGAAAATTTTGGGGCGGATAGCTGTACAATGGAGATGGGTAAAGTAATGCCTTTTGGGGAAAATGATTTAACCCGATTTCAAAAAATTACCGATGCCCTTTATAACTTAATTTCTTTATTACCAATAACTGCACGTATTAAATCGGAGTTGAAACATTATCAGGTAATTAATTCCATTATTAAGAGTCACGACAGTTTTCAACTTCATATCCCCGCAGATACCTTGAACTTTACTGAATTGCCAGAAGGATTTGAAATCGCCAGCCAACATGATTGTCATTGGAAAATTAAATTTCCGGCGAAATTTATTTTATTTCCTAATGCTGAGGTTGCTAATGGATTACGAGCAGGATTGTTACTTGCTTTAAATAAAAAATAATTAAATAAATAAGGCATTATTCCATTTTCTTCCTGAAGCCGTGGCAGAAAGATTTAGCAGTCAACTGCTTCTTTAATGACGGACGGGTACTATCATGATAAAAAATAATAAAACTCAACAAAACCTTTCGGCAGAGAAATTTGCTGATACACAAACGCTTCATAGAGGGCTGAGTGCACGTCATATTCAATTGATTTCCATTGGTGGTGCTATTGGCACAGGTTTATTTATGGGGTCAGGAAAAACTATTGCCGTATCGGGTACATCGATCATTATTACCTATGCGATTGTTGGTTTTTTTGTCTATATGGTGATGCGGGCAATGGGAGAATTGCTGCTGACTAAACTGAATTATCGCTCTTTTGCTGATTTCGTATCGGATTATTTAGGTACCAAAGCCAGTTTTTTTCTCGGCTGGACTTATTGGATGAGTTGGATTGTCTCTTGTATTGCTGATGTTGTTGTATGTGGCGGCTACATTCAATATTGGTTTCCCGGCGTCTCTCTTTGGGTGCCTGCATTTATAACGCTAGGTTTATTGGGGACTTGTAATCTTCTTTCTGTCCGCTTATTTGGCGAAGCTGAATTCTGGTTCGCTATGATTAAGGTCAGTGCGATTTTAGCGTTGATTATTATTGGCGTTGGTATGGTGATGGTAGGTTGGCAATCACCGGATGGTATGATCGCCTCTGTGAATAATTTGACTGATCCATCGGTATTTCTGCCAAATGGTATTTTTGGTTTTTTTGCTGGTTTTCAAATCGCGATTTTTTCTTTTACTGGTGTTGAATTAGTTGGCACGATGACGGCAGAAACAAAAGATCCGGAAAAGATATTGCCGAAAGCAATTAATTATATCCCGATGAGAATTATGATTTTCTATATTTTCTCCATGTTGAGCATCATTGCTGTCACTTCTTGGGGACGGATCTCAGCTGAAACCAGCCCTTTTGTGACACTATTTGCCTTGGCGGGTCTACCTGCTGCTGCCGCAGTGGTTAATTTTGTTGCATTAACGTCGGCAATGTCCTCTGCTAATAGTGGATTATATGCTTGTACACGTATGCTTTATGGCTTATCAACGGAAAAGAATGCACATCGGAAATTTAAAATTCTTTCCCGCAATACGGCGATTCCTGTACATAGTCTGATATTTTCTTGTTTCTGTATGGTGGTGGGTACGTCACTTTTATTTATCGTACCGAATGTCATGCAGTTATTTACTATTGTATCAACCGTTGCTTCGGTTATGGTGATTTATAGCTGGTGTGTGATTTTGATTGCCTATTTGGTTTATCGTAAGAATTACCCTGATGTGCATAAACGTTCAATATTTAAGATGCCTTTAGGGGTGTTAATGACTTGGCTGACCCTGATTTTTTTCATCTTTACCATAGTGGTAATGGTTTTTGATCCGGATACCCTGATCGCACTCTGTGGCACGCCTTTATGGTTTATTATGTTAAGTATTTTATGGCGCGTAAAAAAGAAAAATGAGGCACAGAAAGAACAGCGTTATCAGATAGCGAAAGAGAGTTTTCGTTCATAGGCAGCTAATTGAGAAATAATAAATTGAAGCAGATAGAAAAATGGCTTCAATGACGATCTCATATTAGCCAAAGTTGCGTTTATTTCTTCTGATTTTACTCCCGATTGAGTCATTTGTTAGGGAATGGCTCGCACCTGCAAAATGTTTATACCCTATGGATTTCAAGATGCATCGCGACGGCAAGGGAGAGAATCCCTGGGAGATGATTAGTCGAATCCAGCATTGAATATTCGTAACTTCGGTGCTTTCATTAAAATTTAATCACAATTATTAATGATTAATTTTGTATATCATCACATTTTTTAATTAATTGTGAGCTGTTCACTGACAATGTTCAATAGACAGGCTGAACGTCTGTTATAAAAAACGTCACGCCAAATTGGCTAAATAATGTCAATAACTAGCGTGAGGTAACGACATTACGTGACTTGAATATGGGCGCAATAATATGTTTGTGAAATGTGATTATGGGAATGAAAAAGCCCGTTAAGCTTGGTGTTTATCGGATGTGTAGCCTTATTGTCTGGAATCCACTTGGTGGGAATCATGATATCGGTAACGTTGATATGCGGACGTTCAATAACCATTTTAGTCAACGCCTTTGGTCTCTCTACAGTAAGAGCATACAGCATCAATCTTTGCTATTAATGTATCTCAAATAGTACGGGATATAGATTAAATATTAATATTATTAATTGTTTGATAATTAATTGTATGTAAATATATATGTATTATCAATTGTCTACTGATGATTGATAACTGTTGTGAAGGTGGATGTTCATAGTGAGTGAAATTTAGCGATCCACAAGGAAAGTCGAAATGGGTCATACAGTTTCCAGAGCTATCACACTGCCTTTAAATTGCTAATAAAATCAATAATATTAATATAGGCGTATATGCAACAAGTTAACATCTCAAACAGCTACCGTCTGGTTCAATCTGAGGCTGAATTACTCGACCTTATTCTCACCGAAGTGACTAATGCACCACATCCGGATCTCGTTATTATGGCAGGGCATTTCATGCTCTTCCTTGACGAAGACCGAGGATGCCTTGTCCCGGGAGTCATCGAAGAAAATACGGCTCCTATGCGAGAAAAAATTGAGCGACGCGTAGGAATCTTTCCTGGATACACTTGGGAACTTGGTGTGCGAATCGCAGAACAGCTTGAACATCAATTCGAAGCGATAAAATTCCTGCTGCTCATCAACGATTGGCAATATGTTTCGCGCGACAGCGGGCCAGCATCTGAGCTAAGACGTGCCTTCTATGAGCAATTCTCCGTGCTTCCGGCTTCGTACAAATCTATCTTAGAGCGCAGTGGGCAATTTTCTGAGCAAAACATGCTCGCAAGCCGGAAACATCCTGTTGCCTATCCAGAGACTTGGCTGAAATATCGCTTCCAGAAAAGTGCCGATAAGTTGGTCAAAGCAGGGCTGTTAAATCGCCGCGTTCTCGACAATGGCCCCGATGCCGGAACCGAAATTTCGCTTGTGGACGAAAACGGCGATTATAAACCTCTCATTACCTGCGGCGTTACCGGATGTGCGGGAGAGATCACCGAGATGATCTCTGAGGTCTACAAAGCGCAACATCGCCTGTTGGTGATCTTTGCTCCCGGCGAATGCTTCCAACCAGTCAAAACAGGGGTAAGCACGGCGCTCTCTCTGTATGGGCTTTCGGGTATGAAGGTGATTGTTGCGGATCCCGGTGGAAGCGGAGAGATGCAGACACAAGAGATCTACTCGAAGCTCGTTAACGTTGCCGTCTTCACTTCCTGATGGGAGTCGCTATGAATGTCAATGAAAACCCGACTGGCGTAATCTATCTGGATCATTGTGCTACGACACCATGCTTTCCTGAGGTCGTCGACATCATGCGATTCTACATGGAGCATGAATTCGGTAATTCTTCCTCCGCCCATGTGATGGGGCGTCGTGCCCGGCATGCGATAGAGAACGCCGCCCAACAAGTTGCATCTCTCATCGGTGCTCGCCCTGAGGAGATCACCTTTACATCGGGGGCCACGGAAGCCAACAATATTGCGCTTTTCTCAAGTTTTGCCCATAACGAATGCGCTCCTGCGGGCGCGCTGCTTTGCCCTATCGACCACAAATCTGTGTTACTCGTCGGCAAAGAGTTGAGTCGTCGGGGGCTTGCCGTCGAGTACCTGCCGGTTGCCGCCAATGGCCGGGTACAACCGGAAGATGTCATCACCAAACTGACCGCTGACACCCGTATCGTCAGTGTTGCTCATGTGAATTCCGAACTAGGTACAGTTCAGCCGGTGGATGAAATTGCCGCGATCACGCGTCGGTCAGGCGCTTGGCTACATGTGGATGCTGTCCAGTCTATCGGCAAAATTCCCGTGAACGTCAAAGAGACTGGAATTGATATGCTTTCATTTTCCGCCCACAAAATGCGGGGACCGAAAGGAATTGGGGCGCTCTTCGTCGATGCGCGTGTTGCGGGCCATTTGAGGCCCTTCATCTATGGCGGCGGTCAGAATCATTTGCGCAGCGGCACCTTGCCAACGCCGCTGATTGTTGGGTTTGGCCTTGCGTGCCAGATGATTCAGTCAACCCTTATTCAACGTCAAGCAAAAGTCACTGCATTGAGAGACTATTTCGTTGCTCGCCTTCATCAAAGGGTGCCGAACGCCGTGTTGAATACCGATATCTCTTGCAGTTCCCCATACATCGTGAACGTTCAGTTCGACGGTATCGCTTCAGAGGCACTAATATCCGGGTTGCATCAGGTGGCTATATCGTCAGGTTCAGCCTGCAATTCCGCGGAACTACAGCCTTCGCACGTGCTTACAGGCATCGGCTTGAGCGCGGCTCAGGCCAATGCGTCGGTACGGTTCTGTTTTGATCCGGATCTCGATAATGCGATATTGGACACCGCAATTGAACACCTTGTCTTCCGATTAAATTCTATTCGCTAGGAGCATTATCTATGACTATGCAAATTTCCTCCTCAAGCGCAGGCACTGGTTTTTACGAACGGGCTTTCGGTAGTTTCTCTGCGGAAGCGGTATCCGAGGTACGCAAAGAGACCTATGGCGAAGACTTGGGGCAGAACAACTGGTCCTCTGCTGATGAGTTTAGAAAGTTCTCTCAATGGCTTCAATTATCTGACAGCTCTCATGTGCTGGATGTATGCAGTGGGTCCGGCGGGCCGGCTCTGTTTTTGGCAAGGACCAGCGGTTGTAGCGTGACGGGGGTTGACATTCATCCTCACGGCCTCCTTACCGCCCGGCAACTGGCGGCAGATTTTGGGCTGGAAGATCGAAGCAACTTCGTCGACAGTGATGTTCGTCAGCCTCTGCCATTTCCCGACGGCGCCTTTGACGCGCTATGGTGTATTGACTCTGTAATTCATATTCCGGATCGGTTGGCTTTGCTGCGTGAGTGGTACCGGTTACTGAAGCCAGGCGGACGGTTCTTGTATACTGATCCTACTCTGGTAACCGGCATGCTCAGTAAAGAAGAGATAATGATACGTGGTATGCCAGGTTATTTTCTCTATAGCCCAGTTGGATTGAACGAGCGCCTGATCAATGAGGCGGGCCTTTGCCTCGAAATGCAAGTGGACCTTACACAAAGTGTTGTTGAACTTAGTGAACGCTGGCGTGCTGGGCGTAAGAAACGCAAGGAGCAGTTTATCGCAATAGAGGGTGAAGAGATGTTCGAACGTATGCAGAACTTCTTATCCACCACTCAGTTAGTCTCAATCGAACGCAGGCTGTCGCGCGTGGCCTTTGTTGGTTATCGTCCGTGACTGTTCCTTGTTTGATTGAGTAGATTAGGTATCCTACCTCTTTTATCTTCACTATTGCCGGGCTGGATGCCCGGTTTAATCGTTCTGATTGGCGCCTGATTTATTTAAATAAAAAAGAATATTTTCGTTGAGAGATATATTATAAAGAGAAATAAATAATTATTGATATTTATTATCAGCGAAACTTTCTTGAATTATGGCGATGTCATTACAATAATCAGAAAATATTCTTTAGATTATTATGGCATAAAAATATAATGATTATTTAATTGTATATATAATATTGTAATAATTCTCAGGTTGTTAATTATATAGGTGATTGAAATTATTTTATTTTTACTCTCTGCTATCTTATTTTAATGTTTAAACTAAATTTTTATTAATTATATAGGCGTTTGTCTTTTTTGATTTAATAACCTATTTTTATTTAAGTTGGAAAATAACAAGATAAACTTATTAAATCAAATGGTTTATATTGTAATGTTATTTTGTTGCTAAGTTTTTATTGATGGCGAAATTGTGAGTTAAGTTATTATACCCTATGGATTTCAAGATGTATCGCGACGGCAAGGGAGCGAATCTCCGGGAGCATAGATAACTCTGTGACTGGGGTGAGTGAGTGCAGCCAACAAAGAAGCAACTTGAAAGATGACGGGTATATTTCTTTAAAAGACTGTATATAGATATATTAATAATAACGATGGAACTTATTATCGTTCCATTGGATACCGAGATCATAATTAAAGCAAGGAGAAAAATATGAACTTAAATAAAAAGGCTTTCCTTATTTCCCCGTTTTTATTAGCTATGAGTAGTTTTAGTATGGCATGTACGACAGATCCACAGATAGAAGGAATAATAACCCAAAATGGGTTAGCTGGTACTAAAGTGATGTCAATGTATAAAAATTGCACACTTACCGTCACGGCAAACACACAGAATAAAGTTACATTAACAAACAGTAAAGCGGCAAAACGTGATAATGTGGCAGAAAAAGCGATGTATTGGTATCGAGGTATGGGATTAAATGAATATATAGCATTTGACGGGAATAAGTATACAAATATCCCTTGTGTTACACAGGCAAGTTTCTGCGGTATTGCCCCTGAATACACTTATTCACAGGGTTACCTGACAAATAGAAATCCAGGGGTTGTAATTGAGTTTAGTACGATAGAACCCAGTTGGTTATATAATGATTTTACAGCCAAACATCACTGTCAGTATAAAGCTGAGGGTGGAGGAACATATGGGCTTGGCGTAACAGGAACATCGGCAAGTTGTGATGCGGAATATAGGCGAATTGGAATAGGAAATGTATTTAACAGGTGGTTATCAGAAAAGCCAGCTAAAATAGATGTCATCATTTCTTATGTATTATTAGCAAAATAGATTTTAGTTTTAAATGATTTTTGTTGAAATATATTGCACCGAATGTTTACAACTTCGGTGCTTTTTTGGTTAAAGCTTATCGCCTTTGCTGGAGGATATAACCGAAAGTACTCGATAGAAATATATAACTATTTTTTTATCTTATGTCGTTACTATATTTTATCATATATTCTAATCAAATATTTTTTAATTTAATTATATTGGAATTTGTTTTTGTTTTTTATAGTTAAATAATCTACCTTATTTGAGTCGGATAATAATAAAGACCGATATGTTGGTTAATTTATTATATATTATCTGTAATAGTGTTTTTTAAATTAATATATAATGATGAAATCTATTTTCATTTGATTAGATCTCAAAAAATAAATAAATCAAGGATAGAAATATGAGTTTGAATAAAAAGGTTTTCCTTATTTCCCCTTTTTTACTTGCTATGAGTAGTTTTAGTATGGCATGTAAAACAGATCCACAGATAGAAAAAATAATCACTAAAAATGGGCTGAAAGATACCAAAGTAATGTCTATGTATAAAAGTTGCACACTTTCGGTCACAGCAAATACACCCAATAAAGTGACATTGGTAAATAAGAAAGCGGCAAATCGTGATGATCAAGCAGAAAAAGCGATGTATTGGTATAGAGGGATGGAAATAAAGGAATATAAAGCATTTCACCAGAATAAATATAAAAGCCTTCCTTGTGTTAAAGGAGAAAGTTTTTGTGGAATTGCTCCCCAATCTACCTATTCGCGAGGTTATTTGACAAATAAAAGCCCTGGAGTTGTTATTGAGTTTAGTACAATAGAACCGAAATGGTTATATAATGAATTTACAACTAAGCATAAGTGTCAAGTTAAAGCTGAGGGAGGAGGAACATACGGGCTTGGTGTGACAGGAACATCAGCGAGTTGTGATGATCAATATAAAAAACTTGGAATAGGGAATGTATTTAATAAGTGGTTGGAAAAACCAGAAAAAATAGATGTTGTAATTTCTTATGTATTATTGGCAAAATAAGATTTGATATCTTTTTTAGTTGTGTGATTGTCAGTTTTAAATGATTTTTTCAGAAAAAAAGCACCAAATATTCGTTGTTTTGGTGCTTTTTATTGGTGATAGATTTAAGTAAATGCTGTGTTTTATGTTAAGAAATAAAATTGGTAGTATTTTGTGAATCTACATTGTGAGGTTATTTAGACTATTTTTGTATAAAAAATTAGTGGTTATTGTTTTTATATATAACATTTGAATGCTGATAAATTATTTATTTTATATGTTATTGAAATTATTTTATAAATTTGTCCATGTTGATTCTGATATATTTAAATAAGATATTTTCCAATTTAATGATTCTGTAATTTGTATTTTTTGATTTAATAATCTATCCTTATTTAAGGATGGTAATAATAACTAATTGAATTAAATAATTTATATTGTGATATTCTATTGTTATTAATTTATTATTTACGTTTGAATTGTGATTTAAATTATTATTTATGTCGTAAATTGTATTTCAACTTAATAATAACGAAGTTAATTTTTGTTCCATTTAGTGCTAAAACTATAAATTAAGTAAGGAGAGAGATATGCATTTGAATAAAAAGGTTTTCTTTATTTCGCCGTTTTTATTGGCTATTAGCAGTTTCAGCATGGCTTGTATGAAAGATCCGGAGAACATTAGAAACCAGGTAAAAAACGCAATAACGGTAAATGAATTGGCAAAGACTAAAGTCATGTCTATGTATGAAAATTGTAAACTTAGAGCGAATACGAACATTTTGAAAGAAGAAATGACGTTGAGTTAAATAACACTTCTACTTATAATCAGGATGATGAGATAAAGACAGCAAAATATTGGTATAGAGGGATGGGTAAAAAGGAATATATATCATTAGACGAAAAAGGATATAATGAAATTCCTTGTGTTACAGAAGAAAGCTTTTGTGGAATTACACCTCAATATACTTATGCAAAACCATATCCGCAAGGTAAAAAGCCAAAAATTATGATAGAGTTCACTACAGAAGGATCTGGTTGGTTATATAATGAATTCACAACTAAACATAAGTGTGAATATAAACTGGAAGCTGGAGCATCTTCGTATGGGCTTGGTAAAACAGGAACGAAGTGCAAGGATAGTAAAGATCCTAAATATAATGCTGGGACTGAATTTAACAAATGGTTATCAACGAATAAAATACAAGCTCAAGTTGCTTATGTATTATTACCGAAAAATCCCTGAAAATAGGATTTAACATCTATTCTGTTACCATGTAATTATCAACCTTAAATTTGTGCAGATAAATATAAAGTGCCGCATATCTGCGGCACGATTAAATTTCTGATTTTTTACCCATCTGCCTCCAGGTATAAGTTTGACGATTCCGTAATGTGAGAATACAATAATTGTCAAGCAAGTGAGGGGGTGCTATGAACACGATACTGACAAACCGCAGCAAAAATGCTGAGACTCTTAATGAGTACCAGTCCCTTTTGCAACGGCGATTTGATAAATTGCTCACGTCATTACTGCCTGAGTTTAAAGAGAAAACGCAGGCCACAAATGCTCTGGTGCTAAGTGATAGCGAACTACTTGAACTATTATATACGACTCAACTTGAACACAAAGTCCGAACTCCAGCACGAGAGCTTCGTAAGCTTAAACGCCGCGCTGAAAACTTAGCTCTGTTCTATCAGGAACTTGATAAAATGGGCGGAACTATCAAAACCGGAGACGTTGCAGAGATACTCGGCATAAGTCGTCAGGCTGTTAACATAAGAGTGAAAAGCGGAAAGTTGCTTGCTTTCAGAAAAAACAGTGATTACGTTTTTCCTACATTCCAGTTCACTACCGGCGGAGTCTTGCCTTACTTTGAAGATGTCATGAAAGTGATGGGTGTGGGCATTAACCCAGTATCGAAAATGTCTTTTTTAACGACGCCATTACCCTGCAATAGAACACCTCTTGATATTATGATGAAAAGCGATGCTTCCGAAAACGAACTGGCTTTGATGTTGAGAGCTGCGTCACAAGTGGGTCATCAGATCGCAAGCTGAAATAAAAAAGCCCTGTTTGGCGGGGCAACTTTGTATTATTCAAGTCGGATAATTTTGAAGTTAAGTACTTCTTCCAGTAATTCATCTGCTGATATGTCGGGTTCATTCCATGTACTCGGCATATATTCTGAATCCCTGTAATCAACCAAGCTTTGCATCTCTGCGTCCACAAACCGATCTTCCTGCTTCTCCCACACTGCATAACAGAAGTCTGTAGGCCAGTGGCGAGATATGTAGCAAATACCATCCATTTCATTATTTAAGAGTTCATAGAGGCAAGCCATAGCTCTTTTTGTCACTGAGTAATCTTCATCAACCATGACACTTAACGGGATATGTAACATCCCAATAAGTTTAGCAATATCGATAAAAACTAATTTTCTCAATGAACGAATGTTGCACATCCTCGCAGTACGGATCTCGGATTCATCAATAAATCGTAACCCTTCCTTATGCCATAGCCTCCCATAGCTTTCTGCCAGGGCTGTAACTGCCCGGTCGGCCATATAACATACTCGAAAAGAATTATCTGGGGAGTTATATCGCCCATCGCCAAAATTGAAGTGCAGAGCAGATGGCCATTCTTTCCTTTGCCAACGTTTTAAATTCCAGTCGCCGGGAGTATAAGTTGGAATGGTGTGGGTTTTATAGATTTCCCGAATTTGTTTTTCTAGGTTGGGATACAGAATCTCCTTGTGCAGCATTTTATACCTATATCGAAAGTTTTTGTCTCTTGGGTGAATAAAGCGCAGAGCACTCGCCAGTTGGTGCTATAAATGTCATTGATGATAAAGCAATTATATAACTTTTAAAATAGGCTCTCGTTTAATCAAGCCGATGCTGATATTGGTATGCTGTGTGTTAGCGATTAAACTTATTAGTGCTGAAAATAACCCGCTACGGATTATGATCTTTAATCTTCTCTAAATTGTACTGAATTAAAACAAATCACCAAGCGGATTGAATTATGCCCAATTTCATCAAGTAAGATTGGCGTAAGGTTTATACCCTATGGATATCAAGATGGATCGCGACGGTAAGGGAGCTAATCCCCGGGAGCATAGATAACTATGTGGCCGGGGTGAGTGCAGCCAACAAAGAGGCAACTTGAAAGATAACGGGTATATAACGCAGAAGAATAAATTTAAAGGTCTGAACCTTATTAATGAGGTCAGACCTTATTAATTTAACTGGCGCGTGCAAGAAACGGTTACGCTTCTCCCTGTGCTGATTGAATTGCAGTCAGTGCAACAGTGTAAACAATATCGTCTACCAAAGCGCCACGGGATAAATCGTTCACCGGTTTGCGCATACCTTGCAGCATCGGCCCGATTGAAACCAGATCCGCAGAGCGTTGTACCGCTTTGTAGGTGGTGTTGCCGGTGTTCAGATCAGGGAAGATGAACACGGTAGCTTGACCGGCAACCGGTGAGTTTGGCGCTTTGGATTTCGCCACGTCTGCCATAATTGCGGCGTCATATTGCAATGGGCCATCAATGATCAGGTCTGGACGTTTTTCCTGCGCTAAATGAACCGCTTCAAAAACTTTCTAAGTGGTTGATGATTTGGCTTCTTGGGAACAAGTAGGGGTAAAGAAGATCCCAGCATAATGGCTGGGATCGTTTTTGGGTTAATCTTCGTATTTGAGATTTACATTGAGTTTCACTTTTTCAATATCAAGTGTAATAACACAGGAATGCCAAAAAGGTGGTTTTTCCGATTTAAAATTATCTAAAAGATAGATCCTTAATTCAACCAGTAAATCTAACAACTGAGGACTGGCATCATAAGTATCATTAATCCATTTTTCTTCGCCATTCTTATTAACGTAATCGTAAGTAAACTCACCGCTATCATTTTTGGGTTCTAATGAAGCATTAACAATGACCTTAGATGCATCATCAGGAGCTATAGAAAATAAAACCTTACCAATATCATTATAAATTTCTTGATCATCTCTCATCATTTTTCGCTCGGAGCATTTTTGAAGACTCTGTCAATAACTCTACTATTATCTACTGAATAACTCACAGTAAATTTGTCAGGTCTAACACTATCATCAGAATAAGTAGGCTTTATCTTCATGTCTATAACCATGAAAGAACTCGCTTAAAATTGAATGGCCTGAGTCCAGTAGAGTTCCGAACTCAGGCATGATTAGTTGCTTAGTGTAACCTGTCCAACTTTTTGGGATCACTTCAATATATGGCAGGGATCACTTTCAGGTTAGTCTTCGTATTTGAATTCTATTCTGATTTTCATGTTTTCAAGGTCAACAGTGACGACACAGCCATACCATACAGGACGACCGCTAGTCAGATTGTTTTCCACGTAGTGTTTACGCAGCATTGCTAAATTTTCTATAAGGTCTCTATCTGTCTTTGGAGATGGGGGTAAAAACCACTTTTTACTCCCACTTTCATCAACATAGTCATATAGAAACTTAGCATGATCATTTTCGGGAGATAACTCTACATCCAGTAAAATCCTTTGTGCATCATCAGGAGCCGCTTCATATAATATACGACCAATTTCTGAATAAAGTTCATCATCACTTACCATTACTTACCCCCAGGTGCATTTATAAATCCTTCTCTTATCGGTTGTTCATTACCTATCTGATAAGTTACCGAAAAACTGTCTGGTCTGGTACCCTTATCTTTGTAAGAAATATCTATTTTTACTTGGACTTGATGATCATTTTTTAAAGCATTAGCCCATTTATTCTCCATTTTTTTCCAGGCACTCTTGTTCAGATTTCCGTCCATTGGGACAATATTTAATTTTTCACCCGGTCCATTAAAGATACTGGCGATTAGGTGTCCACCTTCATCTCCTACATTACCACTCTTACCCGCTTTGGTTTGTTGATAAGAATTCCTGCTACTCTTTGACAATTTTAATGTGCTTTCAACAACACTTGTTCGTGTTAATGCATCGGTATGATATGTTTTATTACCATCCACATGATAAATCGTATTTGGTTGAAGTTTGTTTAGGTCCTTGTTCCAATTTCCTTTTTTGCCTGACTCTGTCTTTATTATAACTACCTCTGGTGCAGAATTTGACGGATTTACTTGTTGGTTGTGGACTCGTGTTTTGATGCTTTTTCCTGTCATCGAAAATTTGGTGTCTTCGCCACCCAGAAATTTTGCACCGTTAAGCACATATTCCAGTGATTGGCCAGTTCCATTTGTGTAATTGTCAATGACGGCATTATCCTTAGCCGATTCTTCATGGGTGAATGCAACAACACTACGATCAAAATAAAGTCTGCCGATAAAGGTGTCGACGGACTCTAGTGCTTGATTGGCGTACTCGCGAAGTGTAAGAGCGCAGGCGGTCGGGTGAGCTCGGCACTCGGCTTTGACGGATTCCCGCTGTTCTGCTAGGTTATTGCGCTTTCTTTCAAAGATAGGTGCCGTGTCTTCACCTTTCTCTTTTACTGCCTTGATTGCTTCGTCCAACTCAAGTAGATCATGCGCAAAGAAGTTATACTCAAGAACGATTTCACTCGCATTTGCACCACTGTTAACGCCCTGTGCACTATTTGTAGCAAATGCACCGGCAATACCGCCGATGATTTTGCCACCTGCCAGAATTTGTGCTGGATCATTAAATGTCTTAGCCAGAGTTACCGCTCCAAGTTCAGCGGCGAGTGCGCCAGCGGCTGCGCCCCTTGCATCTCCACCCCCAATGTGTGCAGCAATAGCTGATACTGCTGCATGACTAATGGCTTTTCCAGGAATGCCGAGTACTTTGCCATAGTCTCCTATAACATTCGCTCCTTCTGCATTAATTTGATTGCCGGCACTGGCAAGCAATGCTGTAGCGAAATTATCTTTAAAACTGCCACCATTAATTGTGGTATTTAAACTGGAACTGATAATTGATTGTCCAGCAACACGTTGAGCGACTTTGCTCCAATCTGCGCCTTTACTCAATAGAGGGATATTTGAGTGGGTTGATGAAGCCGCTGCGTTAGCGCCATCTTTAGCGGTAGCCCAACCCATGGCTTGATCAAATCCGGCCAAAGCACCACCAATGGCCATTGAAGTAATGGTTGATTTTACCGTGTCACTATTACCTAACTCTCTAAACGTTTTAGATAAGTTTCCTTGATTATTAACCAGAGTAACTGCTGCCTTAGAAGCTAAAGATGATATACCGGCAATGGTTGCGCCGGAAACAACAGCTCCTGTAGTCGTTGCTGTTGCTGCGCCAACTCCTGTCGCCGCAGAAGCCGCAGATGCGCCAGCAGCGACAGCTAAACCTGATCCCGCAGTCACTGCTGCTACTGCTATTGCTATAACAGCAGAAGCTACCGGGCTTAATTGTTGGTTACTGTAATTCCAATTTTCATAAGCATCCTGAACTTCATTCCATTTTACATCATGTCGATTGTTTAAATCTTTTAACCAAGCAGTTTCTGGATTTTCTCCAAGTATCTTCAATGCAGTTTGCAGAGATTGGCTTTTTTGTGTCTTAATATCAGCGTTAATTCCTGAATTAGCATCTACAGTAAATAAGTTCCCAGCAGATATCGCTGGTAATGTCCAAGTGGTGTTATTGTGTCCACTATTAGATTGTTTAATGAAAAAACCTTTCGAATGACTAGTCGTTTGCTCAAATGAAGTATTTGGTGTGGCTTTAAAATTAACAGAACCATGAGTACTAATATTCCTAAAGAAGTTCCATTGTTTTCTAAATATGTTCCTGTAAGAATTAAATTATTATTAGCTAAGAATATTGCTGTTTTTATTAAGTAACTTATCTCCATATAAATAAGCATTGTTACCGGATTGAATAATTGCCGGATTACTATTAATCTCTGATGTAAAATTAATGTATTCTAATTTTGTGTCTCTATGTGGTACATCTGCGTAAATAGGTTTTTCAAAACTAATTGAGCCTTCTAGTTTATTATCAGCATTCACTTGTTGAGTTTGTTTTTTTATTTTTAGATTTTCCCGTTCATTAGCTAAATGTTTAGTTCTGATGATTAAATCACCATTGTTTGTTTTTATTGTCCCGGACTTATTTTCGACTAACTCATTTTTGTTCCCATCGACATCTTTCTGTACCCACATATTATTATTAGCTTGCAGAAGTGCCTGAGCACCGATATTACTGATAGTACCACCATACACCCGCATATCTTGCCCAGCTGCCACACTACCTTTATTGGTGATCTTATCACCAGTCAGAACAATATTCCGTTCTGACTGAACCGGAGTATTCGGTTCGATATTAATTTCTTTAGCACCCACATTTAAGTCTGTCTTGGCCTTAATATTGCCAAGCTTAATTTGGCCATTAGCACTTAATGTGATATCGCGTTGGTTGCTGGTGATATCTTTCAGATTAACCCCAACACCATTTTCCGTTGCAATCAGACGGATTTTATTGGCATACATGCCACCCAGCGCTTTGGTATCGATAGCCAGTTGTGGTGCTGCACCTTCTCCGGCAATGGTCTTTGCCGTGCCGTCTTTGAAGGAAATCTGGTTGGCTCCTTGAGTGAGTGAAAGGTTATTGACCTGAATTTTTCCATTCAGCTCAGTAGCCCGGCTGATAATATCGACATAATCTGTTGACTGACCATTTAATCCTTTGCCACCAATGGTGATTTGGCCTTTTGTCACTTTCAGGGCTTCAAGTGCACCTTGTTTATCAAATTGCGGTTTACCTGTAGTCAATACTGCACCTGAGGTGTTAATGAATCCACATCCATTACAGGTAATACCATTGGGATTGGCTATCATGACGTTGGCTTTCTGGCCGGCAACTTCCAACTGTCCCAGTAGTTCGGAACGGTTGCTTCCGGTGACTTCGTTGATAATAAGCTGGGCTGTTTTTCCATGCAGATTGGCGTTGGCATTGATTTGGCCGGCAAGTTGAGAGTTAACTGCTTGTATGGCGTTATTTAATACTGCACCCTGAGTACCGGTATTAAACTCTTTATACGTATTGTGAGATATCCCAGCATTATTAGGTGCAGCAATATTCACTATCGGAACATTGCCATTGTTATGTACCTGTGTTTGCGTATTGTCAGGGGTAATATCACCGGCCACAGCCGAATTAAGAGGATATATGCCTGTCAAGTAAATCAAAAAATAACAGGTTCCCTTTGCCGCAGGGCTGTTAAATTTATCCATATTGTGTCCTTTGATTAAATTAAGTCTAAATTCGTTGATATGGTTTTATTAAAAATTGAGTGAAGCAGACCAATAAACGATCCAGTGGTCTGGTCTGAGATGATTGGGATAAATCAGTGGTTTTCCTATTGTGACCGCCTGATTCATCCTGTTGTGATTGAGTGAAATACCCAGTGATGTTCCCGTGACATTACCTCCTTCGATTTGTCTTTTTTTATTGTTTTCCAGCCAGCCTGTATCCAGTGCACTATTTAAAGAAAGCTCACCCAATAAAGGGAGTCTGGTTAATTTCCAATTGAGTTCATTGCGCCAATATCCACCATTATTCCCAATGAGATTTTGTTCTTTAAATCCTCGGACGGAATATTGTCCGCCTAATGAAAGGCGTTCACTGGCATAAAGATTATCCGGAGTAAACTGTCCATACAGGGAGGTCAGGTAATAGATATCCTCCGTGACAGGAATAAAATAGCTGCTGCTCAGGCTGAGCTTACGAAACTGACTCTTGAGGGCATTGCGGTCGCCGGAGTTATCTTTAGTTGCTCCCCAGTTAGTTAACCCATGGTTGAACGTTGGGTTGAATGTAAGATATCCTCCTGCCAGAATAGTACTGTAGTTAGCTCCCAGGCTGGCAGTATTTAATGTCGGGCTGCTAACGGATAACTTGACTCCAGCCGTAACATTGGAAGTTTGGCGACGGACTAATCCCATATTCAGGGCCAGTTTTTGCTGACCATCACGGTATAATGTCCGGTTTATTTTTAATTGGTTAGTTTGTCCTTTGCTTTCATGGCGGGCATTGAATGTACCTGCGGATATCATTTGAAATGAGCTGTTCTTGGCATACTGATAATCAAATGACCAGTAGCCATAAGGGATTGTCACTCCTGATGTTACACTCCAGCTCTGATGATTATTGCGAAAGTCACTGTTACGACTGGCGGAGATTGACCACAGGTCTGCAAGGCGCAGTGGATTATCCAATCCTAAAGTAGTATTAATTTGTTCTTGCCCGGTATTTTTCTGCCCATTGTTATCTATTCCTAGACTGGCATGGACAGGCAATTGGGAAGTCGTTCGTTTTAAAATAATGTCAGAATAACCGGGCTGTTTAGCCGGTTGGATATCAATGGTTATCTGCTGGGAAGGTAGCCGGTTTAACTGCTCCATGCCTTGTTCAATATCCCGCAGATTAAGGGGCTTTCCAGACATATTCGGAAAAACCATTTTCAGGGCAAGGAGCGTCTCACCGTCAAGCTGGATTGTGCCTACTTTTCCTTCCGTAACCGTAATGGTCAGAATGCCGGTGGATAAATCCTGTTCTTTTAATCCGGCAAGTGAAGTCACATAACCTTTTTCTATATAGGTATTTGATACCTTGTGGACTAATTCATTAATTTTACCGGCAGTCAGGCAACGGGATAAGTAAGGTTTGGATAATACCTGTTGCACTGATGCTGAGAGATTTTCTGCGCCTTCAAACTGAATTTTGTAAATAGGATGGCAGAACGATCCTTCATCGTCAGATGTCGATGTTGTGAGTGGCGATAACGTAACGCTATTACGGATGTCATTACGTTGTTGTTGCGCTTGTTGTAACAAGTCTTTTTGTTGTTGGATAATGGCATCTTGATCAACAGGGCTGATCAACGATGATGCAGTTGATTTCACTGAAATGGCTAACAGCACAAGGATCAATAAACCAGCAGAATGAACAAAAATTCTGCTTGGAGAATAAAGAGACATAATAAATTACATGTATAAGAAAATGGGGCCGCATTATATAGAAATGTGAATTTAAAACAATATTCTTATAGTTTTGTGCTTTCTATCTATAAATCTGGTCGTTTTTTAAATAATGTGTATAAATTAATCTTAATTTGATTGGCATTTAATCTGACATCTTGTTTATGGCGTGATTATAATTTTTGAGTCTGTACATGATTATGTGGATCTACCAGTGGTTGTTATTTTCTATATATACCCGTTATCTTTCAAGTTGCCTCTTTGTTGGCTGCGCTCGCTCACCCCAGTCACATAGTTAGCTATGCTCCCGGGGATTCACTCCCTTGCTGTCGCGATGCATCTTGAAATCCATAGGGTATATAACATTTTAATGCTGATAAATTATTTGTTTTATATGTTATTGAAATTATTTTATAAATTTTTCCATATTGATTCTGGCGTGTTTAAATAATATATTTTTCAATTTAATTATTCTGTAATTTGTATTCTTTGATTTAATAATCTATCCTTGTTTAAGGAAGGTAATAATAACCAAGTGAATAAAATGCTTTGTATTGTAATATCCTATTGTTATTAATTGATTATTTATTTCGTAAATTGTATTTGAATTTAATAATAACGAAATTAATTTTTGTTCCATTTAGTGCTAAAACCATAAATTAAGTAAGGATAGAAATATGAATTTGAATAAAAAGGTTTTCTTTATTTAGCCGTTTTTATTAGCTATTAGTAGTTTCAGCATGGCCTGTATGAAAGATCCAGAGAACATTAGAAATCAGGTAAAAAAAGCAATGACAGTAAATGGATTGGCAAATACTAATGTCATGTCTATGTATGAACATTGCGAATTTAGAGCGAATGTGAACGGTTTTGAAAAAAGTAATGACATTGAGTTAAATAACACTTCTACTTATAATCAGGATGCTGAGGCAGACACAGCACAGTATTGGTATAGAGGGATGAGTAAAAGTGAATATATATCATTAAACCCAAATGGATATAATGCAATCCCTTTTGTTACAGAAAAAAGCTATTGTGGAATTGTACCTCAATATACTTATGCAAAAAAATATCCTAAAGATGAAAAGCCAAAAATTATGATAGAATTTAGTACAGAAGGAGCTGGTTGGTTATTTAAAGAATTCAGTACACCGGTAAACAAAGGAGGACATAGATGTGGCCTTAAAGCGGAAGGTGGAGGGACATATGGGCTTGGCTAAACAGGAACATCGGGTGAAAAAGAGAATAACTGTAGGCCTGCTGAATATAGGGTAGGGGTTGAATTTAACAAATGGTTATCAGGAAAAAGAATACAATATAAGGTTGCTTATGTATTATTACCGAAAAATCCCTGAAAATAGGATTTAACATCTATTCTGTTACCATGTAATTATCAACCTTAAATTTGTGCAGATAAATATAAAGTGCCGCATATCTGCGGCACGATTAAATTGTTTTTTGCAGTTCATTACGTGCAGCCTGAGCCAGAAAACCACTTCTGCTGCCATATTCAGGGTGGTCATGGACAATGATATCAATACGATGTAATAAACGATGTGGCAAGGTAATATTAATCCGTTCTGCTCTGCCATCAAATTTATACCCGTCATCTTTCAAATTGCCTCTTTGTTGGCTGTACTCACTCACCCCGGTCACATAGTTATCTATGCTCCCGGGGATTCGCTCCCTTGCCGTCGCGATGCATCTTGAAATCCATTGGGTATATCCATATTGACGTCAATTAAGATCCATTGACCATCAATATATTTGCCAATGTTTTTAGCGAGATGTTCTTGCATTGTTCTGGCTTTAGGGAGCTCTGATTCATTTTGCGTTAATAATTCAAAATGTACCTCAATAGCATTTTTGGCATCTTGCCAGGCTTCTTCAAGGGTATTGCCAGCAAAATAACAGCCGGCTACATCAGGAAACCAACCGCTTGCACTGCCGTCTGTGTCAACTTCAATAAAAGCGGGATATAACATGTTTTTTCTCCTGATTTGGGTATTTCTAGTTACTTCATTTGAGAACACTATATTTAATAAGTCGGCATGATTTTCCAATCTTATATCTTTCCGGGGATAAAAAGAAAATAACAGATTATTGACAAAGTGCTGGTTTTTTATCCGGCACTTTGCTTTAATCAAATTCCGTTTACCCGACGGAGCTTGCCGCCATGTTAAGAATCACCCCTCCCCAGACGTTTCCCCCCGAAACGCTCTCACTCGATGACCTCGTGCCTCAAAATCACCTAGTTCGCAAAGTCGATGCCGCCGTTGATTTCGAATTTATCCGGGACTTAGTTGCCCCTTTGTATTGCCACAATAATGGCCGCCCGGCGATAGACCCGGTTATGCTGATTAAGATGATGTTACTGATGTACTTATTTGGCATCCCCAGCGAACGCCGGCTGGTGCAGGAAATTCAGGTCAATATGGCCTACCGCTGGTTTTTGCGGCTCGGGCTGACAGAGAAAGTCCCGGATGCCTCCACGCTCAGCCAGAATCGGCGGCGCCGATTCAACCATTCCGATGTGTTCCAGCACATTTTCGACAACATTGTCGAACAGGCTATCGGTAGAGGTTTTGTCGGCGGCCGGGAACTTTATACAGACAGCACTCATCTGAAAGCCAGTGCCAATCCCCATAAATCCGACAGTATTCTGCGTCCCGTTCCTCCGGGCGCTTATCTGGACGAGTTGGAAAAAGCAGTGAATGAAGACCGGGCTAAGTCCGGAAAAAAAGCCTGAAGCCAGCCCATAAGGAACGGCAAAGACAGACCAAAGTCAGTACGACTGACCCGGAAAGCGGGTTTATGCACCGGACGAACAAACCCAAAGGATTCTTCTATCTCGACCACCGTACCGTGGATGGAAAAGCCAATATTATTCTGGATACCTATGCCACAGCGGGCAATGTCCACGACAGTCAGCCTTTGATAGGGTGTCTGACGCGTCAGTTGGATCGTTTTCCGCTTAATCCGGTCGCCATCGTACTGGATGCAGGCTATTTTACGGCCCCAGTTTGCCACCTGACCCTGGAGCTGGGTCAGACACCGGTCATCAGTTATCGGCGCCCAAACAGAGGGCCGAATCTCTTTCAAAAGAAACAATTTATTTATGATCCGCAACAGGATTGCTATGTTTGCCCGCAGGGCGAAAAGCTGATTTATACCACCACAAGTCGTCAGGGATACCGTTATTACCGGACGGCGGCGGGTATTTGCCAGAATTGCCCGCTGCGGGCGGCCTGTACCCGGGCGAAAAAGGGAAAAACCATCACACGGCATATCTGGGAAACGGGCAAAGAAAAGGCCGGAGAAATCCGTTTGAGTCCGTGGGGTAAAAAGGTGCACAAGCGGCGAAAAGAAACGATAGAACGGAGTTTTGCGGATGCGAAGCAGCATCATGGGCATCGTTATGCCCTTTTTCGCGGGTTGCGGAAAGTTCAGATACAATGCCTGTTGGCGGCAACAGCACAAAATATCAAGAAGATAGCTTTACTGGTGGCGGCACTTTATTGGTTTTATCTGTGGTTTACCCGTGAATGTATTGGGGCAGAAAGCCAATCCTGTGCAGGAAAAGGGCGTATCGGGATCTATAAGGAAAAATCGGAAGATAATGAGTGATAACGACAAACCCCGTTACTTTCAACGAGGTTTGTCAGCAGTCTGAAAATAAAAAGGCTGAATCCAGTGAAGTACAGGATTCAGCCTTATATCAGTTATTAATCTGCTATGGGTAAGAAACGGTTACGCTTCTCCCTGTGCCGATTGAATCGCCGTCAGTGCAACGGTGTAAACGATATCGTCTACCAAAGCGCCACGGGACAAATCGTTCACCGGTTTACGCATACCTTGCAGCATTGGCCCGATAGAAACCAGATCCGCAGAACGTTGTACCGCTTTATAGGTGGTGTTGCCCGTGTTCAGATCTGGGAAGATGAACACGGTAGCTTGACCAGCAACCGGTGAATTTGGTGCTTTAGATTTCGCCACATCTGCCATGATCGCGGCGTCATATTGCAATGGGCCGTCAATGATCAGATCTGGGCGTTTTTCCTGCGCTAAACGGGTTGCTTCACGAACTTTCTCAACATCACTACCTGCACCGGAGTTGCCGGTAGAGTAGGAGATCATGGCAACGCGCGGTTCGATACCAAATGCTTTAGCTGAATCCGCCGATTGAATAGCAATTTCAGACAGTTGTTCAGCAGTCGGATCTGGATTGATTGCACAGTCACCATAGACCAGAACCTGTTCCGGCAGCAGCATAAAGAATACGGATGATACCAGTGAGCTACCCGGCGCAGTTTTGATTAACTGCAATGGTGGGCGGATGGTGTTTGCCGTGGTGTGTACCGCACCGGAAACCAAACCATCAACTTCACCCTGTTCCAGCATCAACGTACCCAGAACAACGTTGTCTTCCAGTTGTTCACGTGCAACGACTTCGGTCATGCCTTTGTTTTTACGCAGTTCAACCAGACGTGCGACATAACGCTCACGTACAGCAACGGGATCAACAATTTCAATACCTGCACCCAGTTCTACCCCCTGAGCCGCGGCAACCCGACGGATCTCTTCTGGATCACCCAGCAGAACACATCGCGCGATACCACGATCAGCACAGATAGATGCCGCTTTCACGGTACGAGGTTCGTCACCTTCCGGCAGAACAACGCGTTTGCCTGCTTTGCGCGCCAGTTCGGTTAATTGATAACGGAATGCAGGTGGAGAGAGGCGGTGTGGGCGCTCAGAGTTTGCTGTCAGGGAGTCGATCCACTCTTTGTTGATGTGGTGTGCGACGTAGTTTTGCAGTTTTTCGATGCGTTCATGGTCATCTGCCGGGACTTCCAGGCTGAAACTTTGCAAGCTCAGGGAAGTTTGCCAGGTGTTGGTATCAACCATAAAGACGGGCAGGCCAGTGCTGAAGGCGCGTTCACATAATTGCTTAATCGGCTCATCGATGGCATAGCCACCAGTCAGCAGGATTGCACCGATTTCAACCCCGTTCATCGCCGCCAGACAGGCTGAAACCAGAACGTCTGGACGATCAGCCGAAGTGACCAGCAGAGAACCGGGACGGAAGTGCTCTAACATGTGTGGAATGCTGCGGGCACAGAAAGTCACAGATTTCACACGACGGGTTTTGATTGCACCTTCGTTGATAATACGGGCGTTCAGGTGTTTTGCCATATCAATTGCTCGGGTTGCAATCAGGTCAAAACTCCACGGAATGCAACCCAGAATTGGCAATGGGCTATTTTTGAACAGCGTGTTCGGATCGATGTTGGATACGATGGCTTTTGAGGATTCGTCAAAGATTTCTGACAAATCTGGACGAGTACGGCCTTGATCATCAACCGGCGCATTCAGTTTGTTGATAATAACACCGGTAATGTTCTGGTTTTTGCTGCCGCCAAATTCAGCACGCGCCAGTTCAACACGTTCTTTCAACTGTTCCGGGGAATCGTTACCTAGCGCCAAGACGAATACGATTTCAGCGTTCAGGGTCTTGGCAATTTCATAGTTGAGAGATTGAGCGAATGAATGTTTACGGGTTGGAACCAGACCTTCAATCAGAATGACTTCTGCGTCTTTGGTATTTTCGTGGTAAAGGGCCACGATCTTTTCCATCAGCACATCTTTCTGATTGGTTGTCAGCAAAGATTCCACATGTGCCATGTCCAGCGGTTCAGCGGTCTTTATGCTGGAATTAGCGCGGATGATGGTGGTGGTTTGATCTTGGGCGGCACGGCAACGAGGCTGGGCGATAGGTTTGAAAACACTCAGGCTGACGCCTTTTTGTTCCATTGAGCGGATGACACCTAAACTAACACTGGTCAAGCCGACGCTGGTGCTAGTAGGGATTAACATAATTGTACGGGACACGGAAACCTCTTTACGGTTGCTCGTTGGTCAAGAATAGGACTGCCAGCAGTGGCTGGCAGTGGGTAAAATTATTACGCGGTCAGGCGTGCTGCATCTTGAGCGATCACCAATTCTTCATTGGTTGGGATCACTAAAGCAGGACGGCTGTTGTCAGTAGTGATAGCACCGGATTTACCGAAGCGGGCCGCCAGGTTACGGTCGTGATCGTATTCGAAACCTAACAGGGCCAGTTTTTTCATCACCTGTTCACGAACCAGTGCGGAGTTTTCACCAATACCACCGGTAAAGATAATGGCATCCAAGCGGCCTTCCATTAGTGCGGAATAAGCACCAACGTATTTAGCCAAACGGTGGCAGTAGACATCCATCGCGCGTTTAGCATCGGCTTTGGTTGCATAGTTATCTTCTATATAACGGCAATCACTGGTGACTTCGGTCAGACCGAGTAAGCCAGATTCTTTGGTCAACAGTTTGTTGATTTGTTCAACGCTCATACCCAGTGAATCATGCAGATGGAAAATGATTGCTGGGTCGATGTCACCACTGCGGGTACCCATTACCAGACCTTCCAGTGGTGTCAATCCCATAGAGGTGTCAACACATTGACCATTAACGATAGCCGAGATAGAGCCACCATTACCCAAGTGGCAGACGATAACATTCAGCTCTTCAACCGGTTTGTTGAGCGTTTTTGCTGCTTCACGGGAAACGAAGAAGTGGCTGGTTCCATGAGCGCCATAGCGACGAATACCGTGCTCTTTATACAGGTTGTATGGCAGGGCATAGAGGTAAGCCTCTTCTGGCATGGTCTGATGGAAAGCGGTATCGAATACAGCAACGTTTTTGTCAGCCAGGTGTGGGAACCCTTTTTTTGCTTCTTCAATGCCAATCAGGTGAGCAGGGTTGTGCAATGGTGCGAATGGAACCGCATCTTTAATCCCTTGAATCACTTCATCATTGATGGTAACGGATGCCGTGAATTTTTCACCGCCGTGAACAATGCGGTGGCCGATTGCGGCGATTTGATCAGAAAGTTCTGGTTTTTCGGCCAGAATCGTATTAACAATAAAGTTCAATGCTTCACTGTGGGCTGCACCAGCACCTAAAGCGGCTTCATGTTTTGCGCCATCTATTTTCCACTTAATGCGGGCTTCAGGCAGGTTAAAACATTCAGCTAGACCAGAAAGATATTCTTCACCGTTAGCAGGATCGATGATAGCAAATTTCAGAGAAGAGCTACCGCAATTGAGGACCAGTACCAGCTTACTTGACATGGAAGTACCTATATCGTGTTTGTCATTGAGTCTTACAGATAAGACATGTGATTAATAAAACGTCAATTACTCATCAGCGTAGAGCATATGGTGATGACATTAAATGATTAACATCATGCTAAGTGCAAAGAGCATGATGATAAGGTTTAAATTTTCAAAAAACCTTTTTTGCCTGCTCTGATGTTAAGAGATAGCGTGATTTGTTAACAAAATGAGCCTAAGCGCAGTAAAAAAAGTAAAATATGCCGCTTTGCTGCTGTGTATAACATAAAAGTGGATGTAGGATACCGATAGCGAGCAGCAAAGACAAAATATACTTAATCCTACAAAAAATATTTTATCATTTACAATGTTTTTTTAAAAAATGTGTTTTTAATTGATTGAGGTCATGATGAGCGCAATACCTCCCACCAGTAATGGATGGCTGAGAAAGATGCAACTGGGACAGCAATACATGAAAACTTGGCCGATTGAGAAACAGTTGGCACCCATGTTTCCTGAAAATCGGATTATTAAGGCAACCCGCTTTGGTATCCGGTTTATGCCGCCGTTGGCTATTTTTACTCTGACGTGGCAAATCGCACTGGGTGGTCAGCTTGGTCCAGCGGTGGCGACAGCACTGTTCGCCTGTAGTTTACCGATGCAAGGGTTATGGTGGTTGGGGAAACGGGCATCAACCCCGTTACCCTCGGCATTGCTGAAATGGTTTCATGAAATCCGTGATAAATTTGCCGCAGCAGGTATCGCAATGGCGCCTGTGCAGCAAACGCCAACTTATCAATCTCTCGCAGAACTGCTGAAACGCGCATTTAAACAACTCGATCGTTCGTTTCTTGATGATATTTGAACCAGGAGAGAGCCGTTGCTAGATTATTGCAGTCAATGTACTGGAAAATCAGAGATGATAGTTCATGACGAAAAGTGGACACATTGTTGATCGCAACTGGAGATTTTCCCTTAATAAAATGGTCTACTAGCCAAGTTTTTGACACTAATATCTTCTTCTTTGTTGATAGAGGCCATTTTGAATAGCGAACTCTTGTGGGTATTGACCCTGCTGCTGATAGCTATTGTTCTTTTTACTACCAATAAACTGCGCATGGATATTGTTGCATTATTGGTGATTATCGCGTTTGTCATGAGTGGAACGTTGACGCTCGGTGAAGCGACCAGCGGTTTTAGTGATCCCAATGTGTTGCTGATAGCGGCCCTGTTTGTTATTGGTGAAGGATTGGTAAGAACTGGCGTTGCTTATCAAATGGGGGACTGGCTGGTAAGAGTTGCCGGAAACAGCGAAACCAAAATGTTGGCATTGCTGATGATGACGGTTGCAGGGCTTGGTGCTTTTATGAGCTCTACGGGTGTGGTCGCGATTTTCATTCCGGTGGTGCTCAGTGTTGCGGTAAGGATGAAAATTTCGCCGGGGCGGTTGATGATGCCCTTGAGTTTTGCCGGGCTTATCAGTGGCATGATGACATTGGTAGCGACGCCTCCCAATATGGTGGTTAACAGTGAGTTGATACGGGAAGGGCTTCCCGGTTTCAAATTCTTCTCTATTACACCGATTGGTATTTTGATTCTGTTTGCCGGTATGGGTTATATGCTGATCGCTCGCCATTGGTTGGGAAATGATCAATCGGATAAAGGCCATGATAAATGGCATCGTCGTACTTTCCGTGACCTTATCCGCGACTATAAATTATCAGGTCGCGCGCGTCGCCTGGCGATTCGCCCAGGTTCCCCGCTGATAGGTCTTTCTCTTGATGAGTCAAATTTGCGTGCTCGCTACGGGGCTAATGTCGTTGGTATCGAGCGTTGGCGGCGTTTCCGGCGCGTTATGGTCAGTGCGATGGGCAATACAGAATTGAGAGAACGGGATGTGTTGCTGGTTGATATGTCGGACAGTGAGGTGGATCTGCGTCAATTTTGCAGTGAGCAATTATTAGAACCGATGGTGCTGCGCGGGGAGTATTTCTCTGAACAATCGCGTAACGTAGGTATGGCTGAAGTCTCTCTGATCCCAGAGTCGGATTTATTGGGTAAGTCACTGCGGGAAATAGGTTTTCGTACCTGCTATGGTTTGAATGTTGTTGGTATTCGACGTGATGGTGAATCGTTGTCGGGTAAACTGGTCGATGCGCCACTGCAACTTGGCGATATTTTGCTGGTTATTGGTGATTGGAAACTGATACGTGTCCTGCAAACCAAAATGCGTGATTTTATTGTCCTTAATCTGCCGGTTGAGATCGAAGAGGTGGCCCCGGCGACATCTCAAGCGCCACATGCGCTTTTTAGTTTGGCGCTGATGGTAGCCATGATGCTTACCGATGAAGTCCCCAATGTGATTGCCGCATTGATAGCTTGCCTGTTGATGGGAAAATTCCGTTGTATCGATATGGAAAGTGCGTACCGCTCTATTCATTGGCCCAGTATTATCCTGATTGTCGGGATGATGCCGTTTGCACTGGCATTACAGAAGACGGGCGGGGTTGATCTGATTGTCCGTGGCTTGATGGATATTGCGGGTGATATGGGGCCGAGGGTGATGCTGGTATGTCTGTTTATACTTTGTGCCGTCATCGGTTTGTTTATTTCTAATACGGCAACGGCGGTATTAATGGCACCGATAGCTATTGCTGCTGCACGTGAAATGGCCGTATCTCCCATGCCATTTGCCATGATTATTGGTGTGGCAGCTTCTGCCGCATTTATGACCCCGGTTTCGTCCCCAGTGAATACGCTGGTGCTTGGCCCCGGTGGTTATAAGTTCTCCGATTTTGTCCGTTTGGGCGTGCCGTTCACTTTGCTGGTGATGGTGATAAGTGTGCTGGTTATCCCTTGGTTGTTTCCATTCTAATGTGGAATATCAAGGCTAATTTCGTCCAATGACAGGCTGAATCCCGGTACAAAAACTGTCATAAAGTAATCCATCTCCTGGCTGTGACGATCAGCCAGGGTTTTTTCAAGTCGGGCTTTCGCCAGATTGAATTCATGGTTACCTGCCGATAACTCTTCCAGACATTTGAGGTAAGCACACAGGGAATCGGCCTGTTTAATGATAAAAGTTTCTTCTGTTGTATGCTGACTGTCATCTAGGATTGGACGGAAATCTTCTTGCAGCTCTGTTGGCAGCATTTCCAGTAATTTTTTCTGTGCGATTTTTTCTATTTTTTTGTATTCCCGTGCGATATCTGGATTGTGATATTTGACCGGAGTGGGTAAATCTCCGGTAATAACTTCGCTGGCATCGTGATACATAGCCAGCAACGCAATGCGTTCAGCATTCACATTGCCACCAAATTTGCGGTTTTTGATAATAGCTAAGGCGTGTGCGACAAAGGCCACCTGTAAGCTATGTTCAGATACATTTTCTGTACGTACATTGCGCATTAGGGGCCAACGGTTAATCAGTTTCAAACGGGAAAGGTGGGCAAAAAAGTGGCTCATAATCATCTCTTACAGTAAATATTGTTTTTATTGTGGGCGGTGGAGAGGGGTAAAGTAAACCTTAAAATCGTTTCTTATTTTTATCCCTTGTTTTCATAGGGAAATCTGCTATTTATCTAAACGGGTATCCAAGTTATATATCAATATTAATATGATTAATTTTAATTTATTATTAAATAGCAATGTTATAATCGTAATAGATATCTTTTTTGAAGTAAATTTATGTTTTTACTCCATTTTGCATACAATTTATATACAAAAATTTCATATAATTTACAATAGATTGTTATTTATTCAGGTGTTCTCTTTTATTAAGTTTAATAAATGCAATGTTTAATTCTTTTATATCTTGCTAATGCCTTATATAATCACTGCAAAAATCGCCTATAAAAATAAAAAAATTAGTCTGTGTTACCGGTAAAAAATGGAAATTTATTGACCTTATTTTGCAGAGAGTGATTATTGGGTATCAATAAAGAGCGTTATGGAAGTGGTTATCAAGGATTTCTATCTGACAGGTGAGGTTTCCACCCGTGAAGAAAAAGTGGGTAGGCTAGACTTATCGGAATAATAGAAGAAATAAGTTTTCTTCTTTTCCGATAGAACGCATGGTATGAATAATGTCCGTTATCAGCGATATTTTTCTATACCCGTTATCCCTCAAGTTGCCTCTTTGTTGGCTGCACTCGCTTACCCCCGGTCACATAGTTACCTATGCTCCCGGGAATTCACTCCCTTGCCGTTGCGATGCATCTTGAAATCCATAGGGTATATAAACGGCTCTTACTTTTTACTGATGATATTTGCCAATAAATCGGGCAAATTTCTGAATTGCCATCTCCAGTTCATCAAGTCTTGGTAGGGTCACGATGCGGAGATGGTCAGGTTCCGGCCAGTTAAATGCGGTTCCTTGCACTAACAAGACTTTCTCTTGTAATAAAAGGTCAAGCACCATCTTCTGGTCATCGTGAATATTAAAACGTTTTGCATCAATTTTTGGAAACATATATAAAGCGCCTTTGGGTTTCACGCAGGAAACGCCGGGGATTTGGTTGATTAATTCCCATGCTCGGTTACGCTGCTCATACAAACGGCCACCAGGTAAAATGAATTCACTGATACTTTGGTAACCGCCTAAAGCAGTTTGAATAGCGTGTTGCATTGGCACATTGGCACATAAACGCATCGATGCCAGCATCTCCAAACCTTCAATATAGCTCTTAGCATGTTTCTTCGGGCCGTTTAATACCATCCAGCCTTGACGAAAACCGGCAACCCGATATGTTTTGGATAGTCCATTAAATGTTACCGTTAACAGATCAGGCGCGAGGGCGGCAATTGAATGATGCTCGGCATCGTCATATAAGATTTTGTCGTAAATCTCATCAGCAAAAATAATCAAATCGTGTTGTCGGGCTATTTCAACAACTTCCAACAACAGCTCCTTACTATATACAGCACCCGTTGGATTATTAGGGTTAATAATCACAATCCCACGTGTACGGGGCGTAATTTTGTTGCGGATATCATTTAAGTCAGGAAACCAATCTGACCCTTCATCACACATATAATGCACGGCTTTGCCACTGGAAAGTGAAACTGCCGCAGTCCAGAGAGGGTAATCAGGTGCAGGAACCAGCATTTCATCACCGGTATTCAGTAATGCTTGCATTGCCTGAACGATTAATTCAGAAACACCATTGCCGATATAAATATCTTCAACGGTCACGTCCATCATATTCCGGGCTTGATAATGTTGCATGATAGCTTTGCGTGCAGAATACAGACCTTTCGAATCTGAATAACCCTGTGCTGTTGGTAAGTTACGGATAACATCTACCAAGATTTCATCTGGTGCTTCAAAACCAAAGGGGGCTGGATTACCAATATTTAATTTGAGGACTTTATTGCCTTCTTCTTCAAGGCGTTTAGCTTCCTTGAGTACGGGGCCGCGGATATCATAACAAACATCATCCAATTTGCTGGATTTTTTAACTGCTAGCATAGAGAGTCTTACCTTATCTTGGCAAAAAAAGGTCGCCTGGCATATAGCGTGTAACATTTAATGTACTCCTCCCTCTGAATGTTTTGAAGATGCATTGATATATTTGGTTAAAATGGTTGTTTTAGTAGGGGAGTTGTTATTTGAGTATCTTTTTATATAAATTATGTTAGCGTTAAATTCTGAATTTACTGATGAGATCAAATTTATAATCTGAGTTGTTGTTGTTTTTTAGTGTGGAAATGGGGTATTTTTAACGTGATAACAGCATGGCCGTGCCATTGTGGAGAGAAAGTGAGCATAGCTCAATTTGCCAATAAAAATAGTTGTGTTTGTATAATTTATTCTTATGTATAAGATTTGGCTTGAATTGGCAATTTAGAACTATATATTTTAGAAAGATCAAACAATATTTTTGATCATTTCTGGAAACTAGTTGTAAATTTATCTGAATAGGATTATTAAACATTAGTGATATTGTAGATTTTTACTTTATATTTAGTTTTTCTGATATAACTTATGTTATTCTTTGACGTGAGTCAGAAAACAAAATAATCAAACTAGAAATCACATATAGGGTGTTGTAAATAGGGATTGTCCTCAATTTATTTAGGAATCCGAGTAACTTTTGCTAAGAAGAGGAGAAAATAAAACCCGCGATGGGTTCAATAGGTAAAAAAACAGCAGTAAATCTTTGCCCTATTTAATAGAGTAGAGTACTGTCTAAGCGATGTTAATTTAATTTGATAGTGCTTACGTAAAAACACCAGGTTAGTTAGTAATTAAAATCAAAAAAAAGTGATGAATAAACAATGATAAATGCAAATCGTCCGATAATGAATCTCGATCTCGATCTGCTAAGAACTTTTGTTGCTGTTGCTGATTTAAATACTTTTGCAGCAGCAGCAGCAGCAGTATGCAGAACGCAATCGGCTGTAAGCCAGCAAATGCAACGTTTGGAGCAGTTGGTGGGCAGAGAGTTGTTTGCCCGTCATGGCCGTAATAAGCTTCTTACAGAGCATGGTCTTCAACTTCTTGGTTATGCAAGACAAATTCTGCGCGCTAACGATGATGCCAGCGCATCATTAACCTATAGCGATGCAGAAGGTGAACTAAGAATCGGTGCATCCGATGATACGGTGGATACACTGCTCCCTTTTTTGTTAAATCGCATCGCTTCCGTTTATCCACGGATGGCAATAGACGTCCGTATAAAGCGTACTCAGTTTATTGAGAGTATGCTGGATAACCATGAGATCGATTTGGCACTCACAACCGCAAAAATCAGTCATCATCCAAGGACTGTTCTGCGCTCAACACCGGTATTATGGCATTGTGCTCCCGATTTCCAGCTACAGTCAAATGAGCCTGTGCCACTGGTCGTGATGGATGAAACCAACCCATTCCGTCAGTTGGCGTTGGATACGCTGGATGAGGTGGGAGTATCGTGGCGGATTGCCTATGAAGCGGCTTCTCTGTCGGCAGTTCGCACGGCAGTGAATGCAGAAGTCGGTATTACCGCCCGTCCTTTGGAAATGCAAAATGCTGATCTGCGTATTTTAGGGGAGAGTGAAGGGCTTCCTCGTTTACCTGAAACCCAGTTCTCTCTGTATAGACATAGTAATGAACAAAGTGAATCTGTTCTGACGGTTTTTAGTGCGATAGAGAATAAGAAAACGCCATACACGATAACGGGTGTTCCTGAAGAACTTCCTGAGGATGATAATATTATTGATGAGTAATATCTGAAACACTTCTCTTTGCTAATACCTCCATTATGGATGGAAGGAGGTATTAGCTCCTCGAATATATTTATAAGTAATCATCAACTAAATTCACCTTATTCTGTTGTTATCGTAATCATTAAATATACGGTGGCATTTTTCTTAACACCCCCTGATTTGGTTAACAAATTGTTATATTGTTAACAAAGTAATAATTTGCTGAATTGATGAAATAAGAATTTCTGTAGTGAACGGGAACTTTTCTCGTCGCTAATGGATAAAAAATATAATTTCTTCAGATTTGAATGAATTATCATCAGCAGTAAAATTTTTTTCTGTCAAATTGTGTACTTGATCAAAGAAATACTCCCTATGTAGCAGTGGAAAGGCAGGTTTTTCCTGAGATAATGATGTAGTAAAAGCGAGTTATCGGTTAAACTAGCTTCCGACACTGTTTGCGCCAGTTAACTGACACGTTTTAGCAGTGCGGCAGCACGATTCGTTAAGACTAAGTTTGTTGTTTGTAAATAAATGTTAGATTAATTTTGTCAAAACAGACAAAATATTGTTGAGAGGAGTAAAAACCAAGAAGATTCACTCCATCAATCATTGATTAACAGTGTTTCAGATTTGGTTGTTACCCCTTCCCTTGAATCGATGTGGTGCAACACTGCCAGACAAAAGAGCAGACACTTTTGACACCACTTTTGATGAGTAAGCAATGAGTATGTCAACATCCACTGAACTCTTTGCCCATCACTGGGCATTCGCGGTATTTCTTTTAGGTGCTTTCGGTCTGTGTGCTTTGATGCTGTTAGGGGCATTTTTCTTGGGCGGGAGAGCGAAAGCCCGGGCAAAACATGTCCCTTATGAATCTGGCATTGATTCTGTCGGTAGTGCTCGTCTCCGTATGTCGGCCAAGTTCTATCTGGTTGCTATGTTCTTTGTCATCTTCGATGTTGAAGCGCTGTTTTTATATGCATGGTCAGTCTCTATCAAAGAGAGTGGCTGGTTAGGCTTTATCGAAGCAAGCATTTTCATTTTGGTGTTACTCGCAGGCTTGTTTTATCTGGTGCGTATTGGGGCGCTGAATTGGACGCCATCTCGTTCAAGCCGCCAGGTAAGTAAACCAAGTGTTGTGATTAACATTAACAATAGTCATCCGCAGTAATAGCGAGGCATTTAAAGATGGATTATACGCTCACCCGCATAGATCCGAACGGTGAGAATGACCGTTATCCCCTGCAAAAACAAGAAATTGTCGCAGACCCACTGGAGCAGCATGTTCACCGTAGTGTTTACATGGGCAAACTGGAGCATGCTCTGCATGATATGGTGAATTGGGGACGTAAAAACTCCCTGTGGCCCTACAACTTTGGTCTTTCCTGCTGTTATGTGGAAATGGCCACATCATTTACCGCTGTTCATGATGTCGCTCGTTTTGGCGCTGAAGTTTTACGTGCATCACCCCGCCAGGCGGATTTTATGGTGGTCGCTGGAACCTGTTTTACCAAAATGGCGCCGGTTATTCAGCGCCTGTATGACCAGATGCTTGAGCCGAAGTGGGTTATCTCTATGGGAGCCTGTGCCAACTCTGGTGGTATGTACGATATTTACTCGGTAGTTCAAGGTGTTGATAAATTTATCCCCGTTGACGTTTATATTCCTGGCTGTCCTCCCCGCCCTGAAGCTTATATGCAAGCTTTGTTGTTGTTACAGGAATCAATCGGCAAAGAGCGTCGTCCTCTGTCTTGGATGGTGGGAGATCAAGGGGTTTACCGTGCCAATATGCAGTCAGAAAGAGAACGTAAGCACGGGGAACGTATTGCAGTGAAAAATCTGCGTACGCCAGACGAAGTTTAAGAACCTGTCTTTAGACAGTAGGCGTGACTCAAAGTAGCCTAATGAATGTAACCAGAGCAATGTGTTGCGATACTAATCCTGATCAAAACGAACACTGATCAAAGCGTTGTGGTGAAAAATGATGATAGATCAGATAGCGCAAGAAAGCGCCCGGCCTGCGTGGCAAACTCACGACCATCTTGATGATCCGGTCGTGAGTGAGCTGCGTAACCACTTTGGCCCGGATGCCTTTACTGTTCAGCCAACCCGTACTGGTATACCCGTTGTTTGGGTGAAGCGTGAACAATTACTAGAAGTAATGACTTTCTTGAAGAAGCGGCCTAAACCTTATGTCATGTTGTTCGATTTACATGGCATGGATGAACGCCAGCGTACTCACCGCCAGGGTCTGCCAGAGGCAGATTTTTCTGTGTTTTATCACCTGCTTTCTATTGAGCGTAACCGCGATATCATGTTGAAGGTTGCCCTTAGTGAAAAAGACCTGAATCTTCCGACTGCCACTCCTCTGTTCCCAAATGCCAACTGGTATGAGCGTGAAACATGGGAAATGTTTGGCGTTGTCTTTAACGGCCATCCAAACCTGCGCCGCATTATGTTGCCACCGACTTGGGAAGGGCATCCGCTGCGGAAGGATTATCCCGCTCGTGCGACAGAATTTGATCCTTTCGAACTGACCAGACAGAAAGAAGATCTGGAAATGGAAGCGCTGACTTTCAAACCAGAAGAGTGGGGAATGAAGCGGGGTACCGAGAATGAGGACTTTATGTTCCTTAACCTTGGTCCTAACCATCCCTCTTCTCATGGGGCATTTCGTATCATTCTGCAACTGGATGGTGAAGAGATTGTCGATTGTGTCCCGGATATTGGTTATCACCATCGTGGCGCGGAGAAGATGGGAGAGCGCCAATCTTGGCACAGTTATATTCCCTATACAGACCGTATTGAATACTTAGGCGGTTGTGTTAACGAAATGCCTTATGTGCTGGCGGTGGAGAAACTGGCGGGAATTGAAGTGCCTGACCGGGTAAAAACCATTCGCGTTATGTTGTCGGAATTGTTCCGCATTAACAGCCACCTACTCTACATCTCGACCTTCATTCAGGACGTTGGCGGGATGACACCGGTGTTCTTCGCCTTTACTGACCGTCAGAAAGTGTATGATCTGGTGGAGGCGATTACCGGTTTCCGTATGCACCCAGCGTGGTTCCGCATTGGCGGCGTTGCTCATGATTTGCCGCGTGGTTGGGATAGATTATTGCGCGATTTCCTCAACTGGATGCCTAAACGCCTTGATTCCTACGTGAAAGTGGCGCTGAAAAACAGCATCCTGAAAGGCCGTTCTATTGGGGTTGCTGCTTATAATTCCAAACAAGCTCTTGAATGGGGCACCACTGGAGCGGGTTTGCGGGCAACGGGTATTGCGTTTGATGTGCGTAAATGGCGTCCATACTCCGGCTATGAAAATTTCGATTTCGACGTGCCGATTGGTAATAACGGCGACTGTTATGACCGCGTGATGTTGAAAGTGGAAGAAGTGCGTCAGAGCTTGCGAATCTTGAAACAGTGTCTGGACAATATGCCTGAAGGTCCATTCAAAGCAGATCACCCACTGACGACGCCACCACCGAAAGAACGGACTTTGCAGCATATTGAGACCATGATTAACCACTTTTTGCAAGTGTCATGGGGACCGGTAATGCCAGCAAATGAATCTTTCCAAATGATTGAGGCCACTAAGGGCATCAACAGTTATTACCTCACCAGCGACGGCAGTACTGTGAGTTACCGTACTCGCGTTCGTACACCGAGTTATCCGCATTTGCAGCAGATCCCATCGGTAATCCGCGGTAGCTTAGTTTCTGACCTGATCGTGTATCTGGGCAGTATCGATTTTGTTATGTCTGATGTGGATCGCTAACTATGCAAAGTGAAATTAACGCGAGTGCTCAACAAGCGCGCCTTGATGTGGTTAACGTAACAGAGTCTCAGGCAAAAGCAGATTTTGTGCTGAGCACTGAAGAGCACGATGCTATTGAGCATGAAAAACACCACTATGAAGATCCGCGCGCCGCTTCGATAGAAGCATTGAAAATCGTACAGAAGCATCGTGGTTGGGTACCAGATGGTGCCATTTACGCGATTGCTGATGTGCTTGGTATTCCCGCTAGTGATGTGGAAGGTGTGGCAACATTCTACAGCCAGATTTATCGTCAACCTGTGGGCCGCCATATTATTCGTTATTGTGACAGCGTGGTTTGTCATATTACCGGTTATCAGGATGTTCAGGCCGCAATTGAAAAACATCTAAATATCTGTCCGGGGCAGACGACGAAAGATGGGCGTTTTACGCTGTTGCCAACCTGTTGTCTGGGTAACTGTGACAAAGGCCCGACCATGATGATCGATGACGATACGCACAGTTCTGTCAGACCTGAAGAGATTGAGAAGTTACTGGAGCAGTATCCATGACAGCATATTCAGGAATAAAAGAAATTATTCGTACTGAGGAAAATTATCCTCTTACTTGGCGATTGCGTGATGACAAACAACCGGTATGGTTGGATGAGTACCGTAGCAAAAGTGGTTATCGTGGTGCTGAGAAAGCACTGAAAAGCATGTCCCCAGATGAAGTGGTTTCTTTGGTAAAAGACGCCGGGCTGAAAGGCCGTGGCGGTGCAGGTTTCTCTACTGGTTTGAAGTGGAGCCTGATGCCAAAAGATGAAAGCATGAATATCCGTTATCTGCTATGTAACGCAGATGAAATGGAGCCGGGTACCTACAAAGATCGCTTGCTGATGGAGCAACTTCCTCATTTGCTGGTGGAAGGGATGTTGATCAGTGCATTTGCCCTGAAAGCTTATCGTGGCTATATCTTCCTGCGTGGTGAATATGTGGAAGCGGCTGTGCATCTGCGTAAAGCCATTGAAGAAGCTAAGGCTGCGGGTTTGTTGGGTAAAAATATTATGGGCAGCGGCTTTGATTTTGAGTTGTTTGTTCATACCGGCGCGGGGCGTTATATCTGTGGTGAAGAGACCGCACTGATTAACTCACTGGAAGGTCGCCGAGCTAATCCTCGTTCAAAACCGCCATTTCCTGCCACTTCCGGCGCATGGGGTAAACCTACTTGCGTCAACAACGTTGAAACCTTGTGCAACGTTCCTTCAATTCTCGAATACGGCAAAGAGTGGTATATCGGCCTGAGTGCAGGCAAGAGTAAAGATGCCGGCACTAAACTGATGGGTTTCTCTGGTCGGGTGAAAAATCCGGGCTTGTGGGAGTTGCCATTTGGTACGACTGCCCGTGAAATTCTTGAAGATTATGCTGGTGGTATGCGTGACGGCTTGAAATTCAAAGCATGGCAGCCCGGTGGGGCAGGGACTGACTTCCTGACTGCTGAACATCTGGATCTGCCAATGGATTTCGAAAATATTGCTAAAGCGGGCAGCCGTTTGGGCACGGCCTTGGCAATGGCAGTTGACCATGAAATTAATATGGTTTCGTTGACGCGTAATCTCGAAGAATTCTTTTCCCGTGAATCTTGCGGCTGGTGTACTCCATGTCGTGACGGGTTGCCGTGGAGCGTAAAAATCCTGCGCGCAATCGAGCGCGGGGAAGGGCAACCCGGGGATATTGAAACGTTGGAACAGCTCTGTCGTTTCCTTGGGCCAGGTAATACATTCTGTGCTCACGCACCAGGGGCCGTGGAACCACTACAGAGCGCCATCAAATATTTCCGTGATGAATTCGAAGCTGGAATTGTGACCAAAGACTATGGGAACACCCATTTCATTGCGGGTATCCAGTCAAACCTGTTAAAGCAGCGTTGGTAATGGGTTCTTCACGAAATTAGCAGAATTTTTGATTAACACTTGCTGAAAAGCAGGTCATTTGGAAGCATGCTGACTATGGCTACGATACATGTAGACGGCAAAAAATATGATGTAGACGGGGCTGATAACCTGTTACAAGCTTGCCTCTCTTTGGGGTTAGATATTCCTTATTTTTGCTGGCATCCAGCGCTTGGAAGCGTTGGCGCTTGCCGCCAGTGTGCGGTGAAGCAATATCAAAATGCGGATGATACGCGCGGTCGTCTGATCATGTCCTGTATGACTCCGGCAACGGATGGCACTTTTATCTCTATTGATGATGAAGAGGCTAAACAGTTCCGTGAGAGTGTGGTTGAGTGGTTGATGACTAACCATCCGCACGATTGCCCGGTATGTGAAGAAGGGGGCAACTGCCACTTACAGGATATGACCGTGATGACCGGTCATACATTCCGTAAATACCGTTTCACTAAGCGTACTCATAACAATCAGGAATTGGGGCCGTTTATTTCTCATGAAATGAACCGCTGTATTGCCTGTTATCGTTGTGTACGTTACTACAAAGATTATGCCGACGGCGCTGATTTTGGTGTTTATGGCGCTCACGATAATATCTATTTTGGTCGCACTGAAAGTGGCACGTTGGAAAGTGAGTTCTCCGGTAACCTGGTAGAAATTTGTCCAACCGGGGTATTTACCGATAAAACCCATTCTGAACGTTATAACCGTAAATGGGATATGCAGTTTGCACCAAGTATCTGCCAGCAGTGCAGCATTGGCTGTAATACCAGCCCGGGGGAGCGTTATGGTGAATTACGCCGTATCGAGAACCGTTATAACGGGACGGTAAACCACTATTTTATGTGTGACCGTGGTCGTTTCGGTTACGGTTATGTCAATCGTAAAGATCGCCCTCGTCAGCCACGGCAATTGCGTGGTGATCATTGGATCTCGCTTAACGCGGAACAGGCCATGCAGGGTGGGGCGGATATTTTGCGTCAGGCTAAAAATGCCATCGGTATCGGTTCTCCACGCGCTAGTCTGGAAAGCAACTTTGCACTGCGTGAACTGGTGGGCGCGGAAAACTTCTATAGTGGGATTGCTGCGGCTGAACAACAACGCCTTGATATAATGCTGGAAGTTCTGCAACAGGGTGGTGTTTATACACCGTCGCTGCGTGAAATTGAAAGCTATGATGCGGTATTGATTTTAGGTGAAGATTTAACGCAAACCGGTGCCCGGATGGCACTGGCGGTTCGTCAGGCTGTGAAAGGTAAAGCCCGCGAAATGGCTGCTGCTCAGAAAGTTGCTGATTGGCAGATTGCCGCTGTGATGAATATTGGTCAGCGTGCCAAATATCCTCTGTTTGTGACCAATGTGGATGATACGCGTCTGGATGATATTGCTGCGTGGAATTATCGTGCGCCGGTTGATGATCAGGCTCGTTTTGGTTTTGCCGTCGCTCATGGATTGGATAACACGGCACCGGCAGTCGAGGATTTGCCTGACGAATTGAGAGCCAAAGTGGATATGGTTGCGCAAGCATTGATTGGCGCGAAGAAACCGTTGATTATCAGCGGCAGTAACGTCGGCAGTGATCCGATTATTCAAGCAGCCGCTAATATTGCTTGGGCACTGAAAGACCGAGGCTCAGATGTCGGTTTGTCGTTTGTTGCAATCTATGCGAATAGTATTGGATTGGCAATGATGGAGGCTCAGCCACTGGATGTTGCTCTGCAACGTATAAGCAGTGGTAAATCTGATACGGCTATCGTGATGGAAAATGATCTCTATCGGCATGCCGCAGCAGATAAGGTGGACGATGCACTGAACAATCTGAAAAATCTGGTTGTGGTTGACCATCAACGCACGGCCATCATGGATAAAGCCCATTTGATTCTGCCAGCTTCCAGCTTTGCAGAAAGTGACGGTACGTTGGTGAATCAGGAGGGGCGGGCACAGCGTTATTTCCAAGTTTTCGAGCCCTCTTTCTACGACAAATCGGTAGTGATGCTGGAGAGTTGGCGTTGGTTGCACTCTTTGCATACAACTTATACTGAACGCCATTTGGATTGGACACAGCTTGACCATGTTATTGATGCCTGTGCTGAAACAATGCCACAGCTTAAAGGCATTGTTGATGCAGCGCCTGATTCTACCTTCCGCATCCGCGGTCAGAAACTGGCACGTTCACCGCATCGTTACAGTGGTCGTACTGCTATGTTGGCGAATCTCAGTGTACATGAGCAACGTCAGCCGCAGGATGTGGATTCGCCATTTGCCTTCTCAATGGAAGGTAATAATAGCCCTGATGCCTATCGTCAGCAGGTGCCATTTGCATGGGCGCCGGGTTGGAACTCACCACAGGCTTGGAACAAATTCCAGGCGGAGGTCGGTGGTCATCTGCGCTTTGGCGATCCTGGTGTGCGTCTGATTGAAACCACTGACGGCGGTTTGAACTATTTTGATCAGATTCCGACAGCATTTACTGCACAAAATAACCAATGGACAGTGGCTCCTTACCATCACTTGTTTGGTAGTGAAGAGTTAACTCAACGTTCCGATGTGATTCAGGAACGCATGCCGGAGCCTTATGTGATGCTCAATAGCAAAGATGCGGATCAATTGGGTGTGAAAACCGGTTCTGTTCTGGAGTTTGATTGTTTTGGTCAGCAACTGCGTCTGGCAGTTCGTCTGAGTGAAAATCTTGCTCAAGGGCAGATCGGTTTGCCAATGGGAATGCCGGGTATTCCTCCGGTATTGGCAGGTGTTTCCGTGAATAATCTGCGGGAGGTTGCACAATGAGTTGGTTAACCCCCGAAATTATTGATGTGCTGATCGCGGTTCTGAAGGCCGTGGTGATCTTGGTAGTGGTGGTTGTCTGTGGGGCGTTGATGAGTTTTGGTGAACGTCGTTTGCTAGGGCTGTTTCAAAACCGTTATGGACCTAACCGCGTAGGTTGGGGCGGATCGTTACAGATCGTCGCTGACATGATCAAAATGTTCTTCAAAGAGGACTGGGTCCCCCGTTTTGCCGACAGAATGATCTTTACCTTGGCACCGGTGATTGGTTTCGTTTCTCTGTTGCTGGCATTTGCCATTGTGCCGATCACGCCGACTTGGATGGCCGCTGATCTGAACATCGGCATTTTGTTCTTCATGATGATGGCGGGTCTGGCTGTCTATGCGGTGCTGTTCGCTGGATGGTCGAGTAACAACAAATACTCGTTACTGGGGGCAATGCGTGCTTCTGCGCAGACACTGAGTTACGAAGTGTTTATTGGCCTCTCTTTTATGGGCGTTGTGGCGCAGGCAGATTCCTTCAATATGGTGGATATCGTCAATGCACAAGAGCATATGTGGAATGTCATTCCTCAGTTCTTTGGTTTCTTGACTTTTGCTATCGCGGGTGTAGCGGTGTGTCACCGTCATCCATTTGACCAGCCGGAAGCAGAACAGGAGCTGGCTGATGGCTATCATATTGAATATTCCGGTATGAAATTCGGTCTGTTCTTCGTTGGTGAATATATCGGTATTGTCACGGTTTCTGCCCTGATTGTGACAATGTTCTTTGGTGGTTGGCATGGTCCGTTCCTGCCGCCGTTTGTCTGGTTTGCGTTGAAAACGGCATTCTTCATGGTGATGTTCATCCTGATTCGTGCCTCTTTACCGCGTCCGCGTTATGACCAGGTGATGGCGTTTGGCTGGAAAATCTGTCTACCGCTGACCTTACTTAACCTGCTGGCGACTGCGGCAGTGATTTTGTACAACGCTCAATAAGGGGGGAATGAACCATGACATTGAAAGAGTTAGTGGTTGGTTTTGCCACCCAGGTACGCAGTATTTGGATGATTGGCTTGCATGCCTTTCATAAGCGCGAAACCCAAATGTATCCAGAGGAACCGGTTTATCTGCCACCCCGTTACCGTGGCCGTATTGTGTTGACACGCGATCCGGACGGTGAAGAGCGTTGTGTTGCCTGTAACTTGTGTGCGGCAGTTTGCCCGGTGGGATGTATCTCACTGCAAAAAGCTGAACATAAAGATGGTCGTTGGTATCCAGAATTTTTCCGCATTAACTTCTCACGTTGTATTTTCTGTGGCTTATGTGAAGAAGCTTGCCCGACGACTGCGATCCAATTAACGCCTGATTTTGAAATGGGGGAATTTGAGCGCCAGGATCTGGTGTATGAAAAAGAGGACCTGACGATTTCAGGTCCGGGTAAATATCCTGATTATAACTTTTACCGTAAGACAGGTATGGCAATTGACGGCAAATCAAAAGGTGAAGCCGACAATGAAGCGAAACCTATCGACGTTAAAAGTCTGTTGCCGTAAGGAGCGAGATTCATGGAATTTACGTTTTATACCGCTGGGCTGATTGCCATCTTGGCAACCATCAGGGTAATTACCCATACCAATCCGATACATGCGCTTTTGTATCTGATCGTTTCTCTGCTGGCGCTTTCAGCGGTGTTTTTCTCGCTGGGCGCTTATTTTGCCGGTGCGCTGGAGATCATCGTTTATGCCGGGGCCATTATGGTGCTGTTCGTTTTCGTGGTGATGATGCTTAACCTTGGCAAATCTGTTGTTGAACAGGAGCGTGTTTGGTTGAAACCGCGGACGTGGATTGGTCCGGGAATACTGTCAACAGTGCTGCTTGTTGTGCTGGTGTATACCATTATCAATGTTTCTCATGGCGATATTGCTGACAATATCACGGGTGAAGTTGTCAGTGCCAAAGAAGTGGGTATCAGTTTGTTTGGTCCGTATGTATTGGCCGTTGAGCTGGCTTCTTTGCTATTACTTGCCGGTATGGTGGTGGCGTATCACATTGGCCGTGAACACAAACAGGGTGAAGTGCTCAGCAACCGAAATGCGGAGGAACGACCATGATACCTCTTCAACATGGACTGATTTTGGCGGCAATTCTATTTGTGTTGGGCCTGACCGGGCTCATCATCCGCCGTAATCTGTTGTTTATGTTAATTGGGCTCGAAGTGATGATTAATGCTGCGGCTCTGGCTTTTGTTGTGGTAGGCAGTTATTGGGGTCAGCCAGATGGTCAAGTGATGTTTATTTTGGCTATCAGCTTGGCGGCAGCAGAGGCGAGTATTGGCTTGGCGCTGTTATTACAGCTCTATCGTCGTCGCCAGAATCTGAATATTGATATAGTCAGTGAGATGCGCGGATGAACTTACTCTATTTAACAATTCTGCTGCCACTGCTGGGATTTTTGCTGTTGGCATTTTCCCGTGGCCGCTGGTCTGAAAATACATCAGCTACCATCGGGATTAGTTCGGTTGGTTTGGCTGCGTTGGTTACCTTGTGGGTAGCTATCGATTTCAACAGTCAGAATGGTGCGGGTGATCTGGTTTACAGTCAGAACCTGTGGAACTGGATGGAAGTTGGGAATTTCAGTATCCCGTTCACTCTGGTTCTTGATGGTTTATCGCTTACCATGTTGAGTGTGGTAACGGGTGTTGGTTTCCTGATCCATATGTATGCCTCATGGTATATGCGTGGTGAGGAGGGTTATTCCCGTTTCTTCGCTTATACCAACCTGTTTATTGCCAGCATGGTGATACTGGTTCTGGCAGACAACATGATGCTGATGTATCTCGGTTGGGAAGGTGTAGGGCTGTGCAGTTATTTGCTGATTGGCTTCTACTATACTAATCCGGCGAATGGTGCCGCAGCAATGAAAGCCTTTGTCGTTACCCGTGTGGGTGACGTCTTCCTGGCTATCGGCATGTTCATTCTGTATGACAATCTGGGAACGTTGAACTTCCGCGAGTTGGCGATTTTAGCGCCACAGCATCTGGAAGCCGGTTCTTCGGTGATTACTTGGGCGACTCTGATGTTATTAGGGGGAGCAGTAGGTAAATCAGCCCAGTTGCCGTTACAAACTTGGTTGGCCGATGCGATGGCCGGTCCAACGCCAGTTTCTGCGCTGATTCATGCGGCAACGATGGTAACCGCCGGGGTCTACTTAGTTGCGCGCAGCCACGGCCTATTCTTGATGGCGCCAGAAATCCTACAATTGGTTGGCACAATCGGTGCTGTCACGCTGGTGTTGGCAGGTTTTGCCGCGTTAGTACAAACCGATATTAAGCGTGTATTGGCTTACTCGACCATGAGCCAGATTGGTTACATGTTCTTGGCGTTGGGGGTTCAGGCGTGGGATGCGGCAATCTTCCACCTGATGACTCACGCTTTCTTTAAGGCGCTGTTGTTCCTGGCATCGGGTTCCGTCATCTTGGCTTGTCACCACGAGCAGAATATTTTCAAAATGGGAGGATTGCGTAAATCCATTCCGTTGGTTTATGCCTGCTTCCTGGTGGGTGGCGCGGCGTTATCAGCGTTGCCAATTGTCACTGCGGGTTTCTACAGTAAAGATGAAATTCTGTGGGGAGCAATGTCACATGGTCATATCAACCTTATGCTGGCTGGTCTGGCGGGTGCATTTATGACCTCTTTGTATACCTTCCGCATGATTTTCATTGTATTCCACGGTGAGGCGAAAACAAAAGCCCATCCTGTTAAAGGTATTACCCATCACCTGCCGTTACTGGTATTGCTGGTGCTTTCCACCTTTGTGGGTGCACTGATTGTGCCGCCATTGGCGGGTGTGTTGCCGGGAAGCCATACAACGGATCACACAGGCAAAATGACCTTGGAAGTGGTTTCTGGTGTGATCGCTGTGGCGGGTATTTTGCTGGCAATGGCACTGTATTTGGGTAAACGTCAGTTGGTGAATGGTGTGGCACAAAGTGCTCCGGGGCGTTTCTTCTCCGTATGGTGGTTTAATGCTTGGGGTTTTGATGTTCTCTATGACTGGGTATTTGTTAAACCGTTCAAGAACATTACACATGTATTGCGAAACGATCCGCTAAATTCACTGATGAATATTCCTGCGGTGTTATCACGCTGGAGTAACAAAGGTCTTAGCCTGAGTGAAAATGGACAGGTCCGTTGGTACGTTGCCTCTATGGGGTTGGGTGCAGTGCTGGTTTTAGCTCTGCTGCTACTGGTTTAATTTAAGGGATACATTGCGCCATGCTATTACCTTGGCTAATTCTTATGCCCTTCATCGGTGGCCTGTTGAGTTGGCAGGCTGAACGCTTCGGTACCCGTGTACCGCGTTGGATCGCGTTAATTTCGATGGGGTTGACTCTGGTGCTCTCTCTGCAACTGTGGTTGCAGGGGGACTACACCTTGGCGAATCCTGAAGGGATCCCACAATGGCAAGAGGAATTTGTTATGCCGTGGATCCCACGTTTTGGCATCAGTATTCACCTTGCTCTGGATGGCTTGTCACTGCTGATGGTGGTGTTGACCGCACTACTGGGGCTGATGGCTATTCTCTGTTCATGGACGGAAAATCAGCCATATCAAGGCTTTTTCCACTTGAACCTGCTGTGGATCCTTGGTGGTGTGATGGGGGTGTTCCTCGCTATCGACATGTTCCTGTTCTTCTTCTTCTGGGAAATGATGTTGGTGCCGATGTACTTCCTGATTGCGCTGTGGGGGCACAGAGGCTCAGGCGGTAAGACTCGTATCACCGCGGCGACCAAGTTTTTCATTTACACTCAGGCGAGTGGCTTGGTGATGTTAATTGCGATTATGGCGCTGGTACTGGTTCACTATAACGGAACAGGCGAGTGGACATTCAGCTATGAAAAACTGCTGAATACCCCTATGTCTCACACCGTTCAATACTTGCTGATGCTCGGTTTCTTCATTGCTTTTGCTGTAAAAATGCCAGTTGTGCCGTTACATGGATGGTTGCCTGATGCGCACAGTCAGGCACCAACAGCGGGTTCTGTTGACCTGGCGGGTATCTTGCTGAAAACCGCGGGTTATGGCCTGTTGCGTTTTGCTTTGCCACTGTTCCCGGAAGCTTCTCATGAGTTCACACCGATTGCGATGTGGTTCGGTGTGCTTGGGATCTTCTATGGCGCATGGATGGCATTCAGCCAGACAGATATCAAACGCTTGATTGCTTATACCAGTATCTCTCATATGGGGTTTGTGTTAATCGCGATCTATTCTGGCAGCCAGCTTGCTTACCAAGGGGCAATTATTCAGATGATTGCTCATGGTCTGTCGGCCGCAGGTCTGTTTATTCTCTGTGGGCAGCTTTATGAGCGCTTACATACCCGTGATATGAATCTCATGGGCGGCTTGTGGAAACGTGTGCAGTTCTTGCCTGCGTTATCGCTCTCCTTTGCTGTTGCGACACTGGGGATGCCGGGGACCGGTAACTTCGTCGGTGAATTTATGATCCTGTTTGGTAGTTTTAGTGAATTTCCGTTAATTATAACGATTTCTGTGTTTGGTCTGGTTTTTGCCTCTGTCTATGCCCTGTATATGATGCAGCGTGCTTACTACGGTGAATCAAAATCAGATGAACCACTAAGACGAATGGATGTGCGAGAAGTATCCATTGTAATGGTGCTGTTGATATTACTGGTGGTGATGGGTTTTTACCCACAACCTATCCTTGATACTTCAGCGGCAGCGATGGATAACATCCAGACCTGGTATTCAGCTTCAATTTCAACTACAAGGCCGTAATTCGCCATGACAATAACTCCTCAACAACTGATCGCGCTGTTACCGCTGTTGATCGTCGGATTGACGGTAGTCGTTGTGATGCTGTCCATTGCGTGGCGACGCGATCACTTTATTAATACCACTCTGACCGTGATAGGTTTGAATCTGGCTCTGCTGTCTCTCTATTTTGTCGGACAGCAAGAAGCGATGGATGTCACCCCACTGGTTCATGTGGATCGCTATGCTATGCTCTATATCGGTCTCGTGCTGGTTGCGAGCTTGGCAACGACGACTTTCGCCTATTCCTGGTTAGAAAATTATCCAGATAACAAGGAAGAGTTCTATTTGCTGGTGCTAATTGCGACAGTGGGCGGGATTCTTCTGGCTTGTGCAAACCACTTGGCATCATTGTTTATCGGTATTGAGTTATTAACTTTGCCGCTGTTTGGTTTGATTGGTTATGCATATCGTCAGAAACGCTCTCTGGAAGCGGCTATCAAGTATATGCTGCTGTCTGCGGCAGCCTCTTCTTTCATGCTGTTTGGTATCGCGTTGTTATATGCGGAATCAGGCGATCTCTCTTTTGCCGCACTGGGGCATCGTTTGTCTGACAGCTATATCTATCAACCTTTGATACTGTCAGGCTTGGGTATGCTGGTTGTTGGCCTTGGCTTCAAATTATCACTGGTACCTTTCCATCTCTGGACACCGGATGTTTATCAGGGAGCGCCTGCTCCGGTCTCTACCTTTCTGGCAACAGCCAGTAAGATAGCGATTTTCGCAGTAGTAGTGCGTTTGTTTGTTGAAGCACCAATGGCGGATAGTGAAGCACTGCGTACGGTATTAACCGTTATTGCGATTGCCTCTATGCTGTTCGGTAACTTGATGGCGCTGACCCAGACAAATATCAAACGTCTGCTTGGTTACTCTTCTATTGCTCACCTGGGTTATCTGCTGGTGGCGCTGGTGGCGGTACAGAACCACCAGCTTTCAGAAGAAACGGTCGGTATCTATCTGGTAGGTTATCTGTTTAGCAGTATCGGTGCATTTGGTGTTGTTAGCCTCATGTCCAGCCCATATAAAGGGCCGGATGCAGATTCCCTCTACTCATACCGTGGCCTGTTTTGGCATAAACCTATTCTGTCTGCGGTGATGACGGTGATGATGTTATCACTGGCGGGGATCCCAATGACGTTCGGTTTTATTGGTAAATTCTACGTCATTGTGTTGGGTGTGAAAGCGGAACTGTGGTGGCTGACGGGTGCCGTGGTGGTGGGTAGTGCTATCGGCCTGTATTACTATCTACGGGTCATGGTCAGTTTGTACCTGCCTGCGCCGAAAGCGCTTAATCGTGACACACCAAGGAACTGGGCATCGACTGCCGGCGGGATGGTTGTTCTGATTTCCGCATTATTGGTATTAGCGCTAGGTATCTGGCCTCAACCGTTGATTGATGTGATACAGCAAGCGAAAATTATTCTCTAAATAGCCAGTTGGTTGTGACCAATTATTTGGAATATAAAAACCCGGTAAGATTATCCTTACCGGGTTATTGCAAATTATTGATAGCGATCTCTTCTCCCTGAACTGTACTTCATACCTGTTTTATTCGCTTATGGTACTAAATATCTTGTATTGCCTGATGAAGAGTTGGGAGCAAGCCGCATTTATTTCAGCAGAATCCCGCTGTATTGCGATTCCAGATTGTTAAGGTAGTTTAGCTGATCGTGTATGAACTTAGTCAGGTTTTGCTGACGGGTTTGATCATCTATGGTCTCCTGTAATTGATTGGCAAAGATGTTCCATACTTGCTCCAGTTTAGTTGCCTGGAGTAATAGGGTGGTGCGTTCTTTGTCGATTTGATGCACATATTCTATACCGACTATCCGTTGTTCTACGCTTTTTAATTGGGTTTTTAAGTCGTCGCCATCTTTGGTTAATTGAGCGATTTGTTGATCCAATTTGATCCTGGCATCAGCTAGCTCAACATATTTTAGTCCTGTGGAGATGTTGCTCAGAATCTTTTTGGTGATTTCAATTCCTTGTTTGATCGCCTGTTTGATAAGTTCTTTTTTAGGGCTAGCCAGATTCAGTTTGTCCAGTTCACTGGTATTGGGAATATAGTCCTTAAACATATCGGCCAAATTATATTGACGGATAATGTTTTGACTTTCGATGAGCTTGTCGCGATCTGGGATTAATTTGGCTTTATCCTGCGCTTTCTGCGTGATATCAGCTTGCAGTTCTTCTTTTCTTTCCTGCTCTTCTTTCAGGCGCTCTTCCAGACGTTCTAAAATAACGACATTACGAACATTGGCAATTTTGGCGGCCATTATGTTGGCTTCTTCATGTAAGCTGGAAATGATGTTTTTAACATCTTTATTCAGATTGCTTACCTGCTCTGAACGTGCTTCCAACAGGGTATTTCGTGTCTCGTCATCCAATTCTGAATTTTCCAGCGCAGTATCGATTTCGATGATGGTCTGGAAATAGTCTTGAGGCAGGTGTTGTCTCAGGGCAGTTTGTAGTTGAGGTACAGAGGCGCGAGCGGCTTCGTCGATATCACGACTGTATAAGCTTACTCGCAGAGTTTTTTCCCGGATGATTTCAATGCCTGATTTTTGCTGGTGCGTTAAACTCCAGATGTTTTTCACCGCTTGACTCAAAGTTTTTACACTAATTTCTGGATAAGTGATAGTTTTCTGAGGGAAAGTAATGATTTCAGTCATTTTAAGACTCCTTTTTTCTATAATCCTATGTAATACGAGGAACGATTAGTTATAGCGATGTTGGTATTCTTTCAATGCTTCATCGAAAACCCTGACTAATTGTTTAGCGGAACCTTCCACCTCTTTCCAAGGGTTTATGACTTGCTGGAATTTAGTGATAAAAGAGGTCAGGTTCAGTGCATCGTTAATTTGGGTGAATTTATCTTTAGAAGCATTGATCTGGGTCAGCATGGATTGCCACATGTAATCTAAATGGTTCAGCGCCACTTCTGCATCCAATAAGCGGGTATCAATGTCGCTAAAATCAAGGGATAAACCAGTAATAGATTTTTGTAATGCGCGTTTACCTTTGATGCTCTCTTCCAGGCTGCGTACTTCTTCGATCAGCATGTTTTTACGTTTTCGTACTTCTTCTGCCTTGGAACCAAAAATGCCGCCAGTAATAATGAGGCCGATCAGTCCCCCTACGATACCGGAGAAAGCCAAGCCTACGAATCTATCGTAGTCTTTCTTGAGTTGGACAATTTCCTCTTTTTTCTCAGTGATCTTATCGTCCAGCTCTCCGATACTGACCGACATCTTATTGTCTTTCATCAGCTTTCGCTTATTTTCGACTTGTGGTTGTAAGCCTAGAGCAATGCTGCCGTTTGACAATCTGCCGCCAATCATCTTTAACTTGAAATCGGATACTTCGGTTTTGACCTTTTTAGTTTTCTCACGCTGTTTTTCAATATCATTTTTCATGGTGTCAAGGATTTCCTCTAGAGCAAATGATACTTCTCTGTCTTCATGAGTGTAGGTGATCTGGGCGAGTTGTCTCTCCGATATTTCTCCTAATCTCCTTTTTATGCGTGTGATAATTGGCATTTCATTAATGATGCTAATGATATTCTCACCTGTTTCGGTGATTTGTTTGCCAATAATTTCCAGGTCTATGCTCTGTTGCAGAATATCGTTTTCCACATCGCTCCAGCTAAGCGAGTGGGTGCGGATTTCTTCAAACAAAGTGTGAATATCTTCTGGTTCTAATCCGGCAATATCGATCTTTTGGTAATCCAAGTAGTGCTCCACTTCCTTAAGATTAAAAGGGAGTGATAGACCTTTTTTAACATACAGTTTGATATTAATCAGGTCTTCTTTGGTAAATATTCCTCCGGGGCGTGCAACACCTTCTTGTTTACCAGTCAGTAATTGCAAGGTAGCCGAGGGAATATCTGTTTCGTTCAGTGTTTTTTCTGCAGGGAGTTGAGCTAATAACATATATTTCTCCATTAATTGTTCTTGCTTTATTGAAAAATTATTAAATACATCAAGGCACAACCGAACGTCATAATACTCATATTGTTAAATTAACGTTGTGTTTTTTATTGAATAATCTGAATTAAAAATACATATATTTACATGATTAATTGTTGTAAAAATAGTTTAATTCATGAGTTTTATTAAATAATTGTCTACATTTTTATCAATCTTAAATGAAATTATTTATGATTTTTGTATATCTAATATATGAAATTAAATAGTATGAATTTTTATTATTTTAGTGATGAAATGTAAAATCAATCTTTTGTCTTTCTTGTTTATATAGTTTGAAATTTCATTTTTTAATTGATATTAAGATGATAAATATAAAATATTTTAATGTTATCTTTATGAAAATTCATTTTAAAACAATTAGTTATGTTATTTTTGTGATGTGACGATTATATAATTTATATATTATTAATTTAAAAGATAGGTAATGTGGTTTTTTTATCAAGAATAAATTAGATGTTTTTTGTTTTGTCATTTATGGTATGTTTAAAAAATAGATGGAATAGCATCCTATTTTCCTTGTGTCATTGAATAAAGTTTTTATTATTTTTAGATTTATATTTAATTAAAGTCTTAATTGTTCATGTGATGGTTTAAATAACAAATAAGAAGGTGTTTTTTATAATTCTATTTAGCTATTCTGGGAATAATATCTGTTTTTTATAGGGATATTTTCATAGAGGAATAAATATTTATTCCGTTGTTTATAATAACGGTATTTATTTAGTAAATTTTTCGTAGTAAGTAAAAGAGTCGTTTTTTTATAAATTGCATCGTGAAAATTGATTATGCGGATGAACTTAATATTCATTATCTGAAGGATAAAGCTTCTGATTTAGCGTATTTCAGTATTGGGATAAGAGCATGTCGCTAACGGAATCGAACAAGCATAACTACATAAATAATCAGGGCTTTAATTATTATTAATGCCCCGTATAATCCTACTTTCTATCATGTCTTTTGAGGCGGAAGTGGTGAATCAAATTGCTAATGTTGTCGCTGATGTATGCAACACACTGAATAATAAACAAGTTAGCGAAGTTGGTATTCAACAGATTTCATTTCCTCTGCCAGCAGGTTGCAGCACTTACTGGCTGGAATGGCTGGCAGCGCAGTCTCATTATCCGCAGTTCTATTGGCATCACAGAGAGGGCCATGAAGAAGTCGCTGCTTGTGGGCAAATTCATCTTTTCAGTGATATGGCTTTAGCCGAAAATTTTTTGCAGAGAAACCGCCAGTTTCCACGGATACGGATCTGGGGGCTGAATGCTTGGGATCGGATTCAACCAGCCCGTATTACGCAATCCGAAGCAGGGGAAGCGGGTTATCTGTTTTTGCCCCGGATCGAATTACGTCGCTACCGTGACGAAAGCTGGTTGTATTTGAATATAGCTGGCCGACAGGATATGAGGAATGCACAGGAATTTCTGCGACAGTTAGTCCCGCATCAGGAATTCTCTGCGTTACAGGCGGTGGTAGTGAACGCGGAGAATGTGCCGGAACGCGCCCGGTGGTGTGATTTGATTGAGCAGGCTTTGCACACTATCACCCATCGTAAGATGGAGAAGGTAGTGATGGCGCGTAAGACGCAACTCGAACTGAGTGAATCTTTAGCGGCTGCACAGTTTATGGCAGCGAGTCGCCAGATAAATCACCGTTGTTATCATTTTATGCTCGCTTTTAATCAGCATGAGGCATTTTTGGCGTCTTCACCAGAACGGCTTTACCTCCGTAAGCAGACTCAGCTTTATACAGAGGCGCTGGCGGGGACGGTTGCCAATTCTGATGATGCTCAGCAAGCCGAAAAATTGGGGCAATGGTTGCTCGGTGATAAAAAAAATCAGCATGAAAACCTGCTCGTTGTTGATGATATTTGCCAGCGTCTTCAAGGCGCTGTGGTTTCTGTCGATGTTGCTCCGCCAGATGTGATTCGTTTGCGAAAAGTTCAGCATTTGCGCCGCCGAATTCAGGGAAAACTAAAGAGTGCCAGTGATAGTGATTGCTTGCATCGTTTACAACCAACGGCCGCGGTTGCTGGATTACCTCGTGAAGCGGCGCGTGATTTTATTCGTGATAGCGAGTTATTCAGTCGTGATTGGTATGCAGGGTCCGCAGGATATCTTTCCTGTGAACAGAGTGAGTTTGCGGTTTCACTACGTTGCGCGCAAATTAACAACAATTTACTTTCATTGTATGCCGGTGCGGGGATTGTGATGGGGTCTGATCCACAACAGGAGTGGATAGAGATAGAGAATAAAGCTGCCGGGTTGCGCACTTTGCTGAAAGGTGAATGAAAACAATCTCCGATTAAATGGCAATTCATTGAACTAGGATAAAGAAATAATTATCGGTGCCGTTAGGCTAATAGCCAGCTTTTATAGAAATTCTTTGAGTAAACTATGTCAAACAGCGCATTTAACCGCCGCTGGGCGGAACTTTTATTGGAAGCACTGACTCGCCACGGATTACGTCATGTTTGCATTGCACCCGGTTCACGCTCTACGCCTTTGACAATCGCTGCCGCAGCAAATAACAAACTGATTTGTCATACTCATTTTGACGAACGTGGATTGGGACATCTGGCACTGGGATTATCCAAAGCAAGCAGAGAGCCGGTTGCCGTTATCGTTACTTCTGGAACCGCAGTGGCAAATCTCTATCCTTCATTAATTGAAGCCAGTTTAACGGGTGAACGAATGGTTTTCCTTACCGCTGATCGGCCACCAGAATTGATGGATTGTGGCGCGAATCAGGCTATTCGTCAAAATGGTATTTTTGCTTCTCATCCATGCCAAACCATTTCTTTACCGAGGCCGACCGTAGATATAGCGGCAAGCTGGCTGGTTTCTGTCATAGATCATAGTATGGCGAATTTGCGACATGGCGCCGTGCATATTAATTGCCCATTTGCCGAACCCTTATATGGTAATGAAGAGCCTGCTTATGATGAGTGGCAGCAGCAGTTAGGCGATTGGTGGAAAAGTAAAACACCTTGGCTGAGCCAGCCAGTCGCTAATGTTGTGGCAGAAGTACCGGATTGGGACTGTTGGCAACAGAAAAAAGGCGTTGTATTGGCTGGTCGAATGAGTGCCGAAGAGGGAGTTAATGTTGCTAAATGGGCAAAGGCATTGGGCTGGCCGCTGATTGGCAATGTGCTTTCACAAACTGGACAGCCACTGCCTTGTGCCGATTTATGGTTGGATAATCCTCATGTGCAGGAGATTTTAGCGCAAGCGCAACTGATAGTGCAGTTTGGTTCCAGCCTGATAGGGAAACGCGTGTTACAGTGGCAGGCGAAATGCCAGCCGCAGGAGTTTTGGATTATTGATCCGATACCAGGCCGGCTTGATCCTGCCAATCATCGTGGCAAAAAATTGACCTGTCATATTGCTGACTGGTTATTGGCTCATCCCGCACAGCCGCGTATACCGTGGGCACAATCGTGTACATTGTGGGCAGAAGAGCTTATCGTCTGGTCAGAAAAAGCCGTTAACTGCGTCAGAACTGAATTGGCTGGGAAATTTGGTGAAGCAACGGTGGCCTATCGATTGCGTGAATTACTGCCTGAACGCGGGCAGTTGTTTGTCGGTAACAGCCTGATTATTCGTTTGATCGATGCGCTGGGGCAATTACCGGCGGGATATCCGGTTTACAGTAACCGGGGCGCTAGCGGCATTGATGGGTTAATTTCCACTGCGGCAGGTGTGCAACGGGCAACGGCAAAGCCTACTTTGGCGGTTATCGGTGATTTATCGGCGCTTTATGATCTCAATAGTTTGGCTCTGTTGCGTCATCCTTCCGCTCCAATGGTATTCATTGTGGTAAATAATAACGGCGGGCAAATTTTCTCTTTACTACCCACACAGGAAGAAGCAAGGCAGCGTTTTTACTGTATGCCTCAATACGTTAATTTTGATCATGCTGCGGCGATGTTTGGCTTGAAGTATGCCAGCCCACAAAATTGGACGGAATTGCAACAAAGTATTGAACAGGCATGGCAACAAAATGAAACCACACTGATTGAGCTAACAGTGCCGGATAGAGAAGGGGCGGAGTGTTTGCAACAACTGTTAAAACAGGTGGCTATGTTGTGAACCTCGCTTGTCGTAAGTTCAATGGTCACAATAACCGCCCTTGGCTGGTGTGGTTGCATGGATTATTGGGCTGTGGCGACGAATGGTTGCCGCTAGTGAATCTGTGTGCTCAGCATCCTTCATTGGTCATCGATCTACCTGGCCACGGTGATTCCTCAAAGGTACAGATAAAAGATTTCGCCGATATGAGCCGTCTTCTATCTGAAACGTTAAGAGAACAGCAAATTGATCAATATTGGTTGATGGGTTACTCCTTGGGTGGACGCATTGCCATGCATCATGCTTGTTATGGTGATAATCAGGGATTATGCGGATTGCTGGTTGAAGGGGGAAATCCTGGGTTGTTTTCTCAACAGGAGCGGAATAATCGTCTTGATCACGATAGAAATTGGGCCAGACGTTTTCGTTCTCAGCCGATTGAACAGGTTTTATCTGATTGGTATCAGCAGCCGGTTTTTTCTGATCTATTACCTGCACAGCGTCAGCAACTGATCAAAGTACGTCACCGTAATAATGGCGATGGTGTGGCTGATATGCTGGAAAATACCTCACTTGGACATCAACCTTGGTTAGTACCGGTATTGCAACAACTGACGTTACCTTTTGCTTATCTGTGTGGCGAAAATGATAAGAAATTCCAACAATTGGCAAAACGTTGCGCTTTGCCGCTGCAAACTATTCCACATGTTGGGCATAATGCTCACCGAGCGAACCCGGCGGCGTTTGCTGCGGTCGTAAACCATTTTTTATCACTCTTTAATGTATAGGAATACGAATATGATTTACCCGAGCGAAGAAGAACTTTATGCCCCAATTGTATGGCAGGACTGCTCTGAAGGGTTTGAAGATATTTTTTATCACAAATCCACCGATGGTATGGCTAAAATCACCATCAATCGTCCACAAGTCCGTAACGCATTTCGGCCATTGACGGTCAAAGAGATGATGCAGGCGTTGGATGATGCCCGTTATGATGACAGTATCGGGGTGATTATCCTGACGGGGATGGGTGAAAAAGCTTTTTGTGCTGGTGGTGATCAAAAAATCCGTGGTGATTACGGTGGTTATAAAGATGCCAATGACACGCATCACCTGAATGTATTGGATTTCCAGCGCCAGATTCGTACTTGTCCAAAACCCGTCGTTGCTATGGTTGCTGGATATGCGATTGGCGGTGGTCATGTACTGCATCTGGTGTGTGACCTGACCATTGCGGCTGATAACGCTATTTTCGGTCAGACCGGGCCTAAAGTGGGCTCTTTTGACGGCGGTTGGGGGGCATCTTACATGGCACGGATTGTTGGTCAGAAAAAAGCCCGCGAAATCTGGTTCTTGTGTCGTCAATATGATGCTAAACAAGCGTTGGAAATGGGGCTGGTTAATACAGTTGTGCCTTATGCGGATCTGGAAAAAGAGACCGTCCGCTGGTGTCGTGAAATGCTGAAAAATAGCCCAATGGCTCTGCGCTGCCTGAAAGCCGCTCTAAATGCGGATTGTGATGGTCAATCTGGCTTGCAAGAGCTGGCAGGTAACGCCACCATGCTTTTCTATATGACAGAAGAAGGTCAGGAAGGACGTAATGCATTCGTTGAGAAACGCCACCCTGATTTCAGTAAATTTAAACGTAACCCATAATGCGTACTGCAATTTTATACCGGTTCAGATTGCCAATGGAGGCCGGTGTTATCCTGCGATATCAGCGGCTTAAAACTCGTGATGGTTTTTTGGTTCACTTACAGGAAAATGGTCAACAGGGATGGGGTGAAATTGCACCATTGCCGGAATTCAGCAAAGAAACGGTTGAACAGGCAGGTGAAGCCGCGGAGGCATGGCTTAGACAGTGGCATCTTGGCGCTGAACCTGATGAGAGTGAATTACCTTCTGTTGCATTTGGGATTAGCTGTGCATTAGCTGAATTACAGGGTAACTTACCGGAAGAGGCTGATTACCGGAAAGTGCCACTGTGCAATGGTGATCCTGATGAACTGATTGTTCGTCTTAGTAACATGAGTGGACAAAAAGTTGCCAAAGTGAAAATCGGGTTGTACGAAGCTGTGCGTGACGGCATGGTCGTTAACGTTCTGCTGGAAGCAGTACCGGATCTATCTTTGAGGCTGGATGCTAACCGTCGTTGGAGCCGTGCTAAAGCGGACAGTTTCGCTAAGTATGTCAATCCTGATTACCGCAACCGAATTGCCTTTTTGGAAGAACCTTGTCAAACCCCACAACAATCACTCGCTTTTGCCCGTGATACCGGGATCGCCATTGCATGGGATGAAAGCGTTCGTGATGAAGGTTTTAACGTAGAGGCACAAGCAGGGGTGACGGCTATTGTGATCAAACCCACTCTGATAGGAAGCCTTGCCCGTTGTCGTCAGTTGATTTCAGCCGCGCACAATGTGGGGTTGGAGGCGGTGATCAGTTCCAGTATTGAAACCAGCTTCGGTTTGACTCAGCTTGCCCGCATTGCTCATTGGCTGACGCCAGCGACTATTCCTGGGCTGGATACGCTGGAATTGATTCAGTCTCAGTTAGTGCGCTGTTGGCCGGGTAGCACGATGCCAGTAACAGAATTGGACGAGTTAGAAATCGCATGGTGCAGTTAAATTCATTTACCCAGTGGCCGTGGCGCTACTGGGCAGCGTTTAGCCCTGAAAATATTGCTGTCAAGTTGCGTAATCGTTCCCTAACCTGGCATCAATTAGTTATCTCTTTGGATACCATAGCGGCCAATTTTCGCCAACAGGGGGTAGTTGAAGGCAGTGGTGTAATGCTGCGAGGGAAGAACAGTGAAGAGATGTTGTTCTGCTATCTTGCCGCGCTACAGTGTGGTGCACGGGTATTGCCACTGAATCCTCAACTGCCTGAAATGCTCTTGGCTGAATTACTGCCACATTTGAATATCGATTTTGTGGCTGATTTTTGTGGTGATAACTTGCTTGTGATGAATGCCAAATCCCTCAATTGGCAAAGTGAACCATTAAATTCTGATGATAATTCAGTCGCGTGGGATGCTATGCGCCCAGCCAGTATGATACTGACCTCCGGCTCTTCTGGATTGCCTAAAGCGGCTGTTCACTCAATTCATGCTCATCTTGCTAGCGCGCAAGATGTACTTTCAGTAATCGATTTTCAACAACAAGATAGCTGGCTGCTCTCATTGCCGTTGTTTCATGTGTCGGGTCAGGGGATCATTTGGCGCTGGCTAACCAAAAGGGCTTCTTTAGTGCTCAGAAATACCCATCTGTTAGATCATGCTTTGGCCGATTGTACCCATGCTTCATTGGTTCCGACCCAGCTTTGGCGGTTACTGGAACAGTCACAAAATCAGACACTGAATTTGAAACAAGTGCTGTTGGGTGGAGCAATGATCCCCATTGAATTGACTCAAAGAGCGGAACAGCAAGGTATTTGCTGTTGGTGTAGCTATGGTTTAACTGAATTGGCTTCAACAGTATGTATTAAACGGGCAGACGATCTTCCCGGTGTCGGTAATCCCTTACCGGGCAAAGAAATTCGGCTGATAAATGAGGAAATTCAGATTCGTTCTGGCAGCCTTGCCAATGGATACTGGCTGGATGGAAAATTACAACCGTTAGCTGATCGTGATGGTTGGTTTCATACCCGAGATCGAGGCGTGATACAAAGTGATGAGTTGCAGATACTTGGCCGGATGGATAATCAATTTTTCAGCGGTGGAGAAGGGATTCAGCCGGAAGATATTGAACGGGTGATTAATACCTATCCACAGGTCGCGCAAAACTTTATTGTTCCCGTACCCGACCCTGAATTTGGTTATCGCCCTGTCGCGGTCATAGATAGTCACTCCGCTGAAGTTATCGACTTATTACCGGAATGGTTGAGTGATAAATTGGCTTCTTTTCAGCGCCCAGCAGCTTACTATCTGTTACCTCAACAGTTTAAAAATAGCGGCATTAAAATTTCCCGTCAGCAAATCAAAAAATGGGTGTTGGATTTGCCAAGTTTATATTGAGCTATTTTGATTTATTTTCGTACTGCCCATTATCACTAATGGAGTCATGGGCAGAGATAATTAATGATGCGGTGTTGTTAGTGATTACCCTTTGATTTTTTTCAGCGCATTTTCAACACCAGCGCCATATTCTGGATGAACTTTTCTGAATAGCTCAACCTGACGGCGTTGAGTATCTTCATGTGCTTGCGATAGCTCACTGGCGATACGATCAAACATACGTTGATGCTCTTTACTGTTTATTAACATAAACAGTTTACGAGGCTGACTGAAATAATCTTCATCTTGACGATGGTTCCAGTGATCGGCATCTCCTTCTAAAGACAATGATGGGTGTTTGAATTCAGGTTGTTCCTGGAACAATCCGGCATTGTTTGGTTCATAAGTCACGGTGTTTCCGCTGTTACCATCGACACGCATTGCCCCATCACGGTGGAAATTATGGAACGGACAACGAGGTGTATTGACCGGAATTTGATGGTGGTTAACGCCAAGACGGTAACGTTGAGCATCACCATAAGAGAACAGACGGCCTTGTAACATCTTATCAGGGGAGAAACTGATACCTGGCACGACATTAGCGGGGTTGAAAGCAGCCTGTTCAACGTCTGAGAAATAGTTATCAGGGTTACGGTTTAGCTCGAAATAACCGACATCAATCATCGGGTAGTCGCCATGAGGCCATACTTTGGTCAAATCGAATGGGTTGTACGGTAACAGATTAGCTTCTTTCTCTGGCATGATTTGGACTTTTAATTTCCAGCGTGGATAATCGCATTGCTCAATTGCGGTAAACAAATCACGCTGAGAACTTTCACGATCTTTACCCACCAGCACTTCTGCCTCTTCGTCCATCAGATTTTTAATGCCTTGCTGACAACGGAAATGGAATTTCACCCAGAAACGTTCATTATCTGCGTTGATAAAGCTGAAAGCATGGCTACCAAAACCGTGCATATGGCGGAAAGACTTAGGTACACCACGGTCACTGAAATCAATCGTTAATTGGTGCAGTGATTCAGGTTGATGAGAGAAAAAATCCCACTTATAGGCAGGATTACGTAAGTTAGTATGGGGATCGCGTTTAACAACATGGTTAAGATCTGGGAACTTCAGTGGATCACGGAGATAGAATATCGGGGTATTGTTGCCGACTAAATCCCAGTTCCCTTCTTCCGTATAGAACTTGAGCGCAAAACCACGAATGTCACGTTCAGCATCTGCTGCACCGCGCTCACCGGCGACGGTTGAGAAACGGGCAAACATCTCGGTTTTTTTGCCTATTTCAGAAAAAATCTTAGCGCGGGTGTACTTAGTAATATCGTGAGTAACCACAAAGACGCCATGAGCTCCAGAACCTTTGGCATGCATACGGCGCTCTGGGATCACTTCACGATCAAAATGGGCAAGCTTTTCTAAGAACCAAACATCTTGTAACAACATAGGACCACGTTGACCCGCGGTCATGACATTATTGTTGTCAACGACAGGGGCACCAGCATTCGTTGTAAGTCCTCTCTTTTTCATCACACTTCTCCTGTTTTACATGAAAAAAAACAGCGGAATCGCTGATTAAGAAAAACATTCTGGTCAAATGGCGAAATGCAAATATTGTGTTTTTTTATAATTTATTTATTATTTTATTGTTTATTATTTAAATCAAAACTATTTACATAGTTAATTATTAAGCAAATGAAATGAAAAATTCACACATATTTAGTAAGTATAGATGATTCATTTCTTTTTGTTGTCTATCGGTTTAGTTGTATTTACGTAAGATGCTTAACATTAAGTAAATAAAGAGGAAATGTAATGAAGATTTATCTTGCTGCGGTAGCAACCAGTTTGTTGTTCATTGCTGAGTCTGCGAATGCAATTTCCGTGAATGTACAGGCTGGTCGCCATTTCACCCATACTTCTGCGGCAATTGGTGATAACAGTGCCGGATTATCCTTGAATGGCAACTGGGCCCGCAGTGATCATAACGGGCAGTTGGGAAGTTTGGGAACCGCATTTAGCCTGCCTATCGGTCCATTGACGGCCAGCATTGGTGGTAAGGCTCTCTATTTATCCCCTAAAGATGGGAAAAATGGTGAGGCATTAGCCGCAGGTGTGGGTTTGAGTTGGACTATTATGCCCTCTTTAGCGCTGTACGGTGAAGCTTACGGTGCGCCATCCAGATTAACTTCGGGTATTGATTCTTATGCTGAGGCTGCGGGTGGCTTACGTTTTACCGTATTCAAACCGTTGACGGTGGATGCAGGTTACCGGGTTATGAACATGAGAGGGAAAGAGGGAAATAGGGATAACAAACTGGCTGATGGATTTTATATCGGTGCTGGTTTGAATTTCTAATTTACTTTTGCATTTTGTCCGCACCATTGCTGATGCGGACAGTTTCGACTTCTTAATTAACCCACTTCTGGCAGTAAACCACTGACAATACCTATCTGGATAGCAATGACCGTAATTCCGCAAAGAAATACCAGAATCAAAGCGGGTTTTCCGCCTTTGACCCGATAGGCTCTTTGCTCAATTTGACGGCTACGCCATGCCAGCATGGAAGGCAGTAACAGGGCGAGAATGGACAGTGCTACCGCGGCGAAAGTTAACGCCATGACGAAGTTTGGATAGTACAGAGCGCAAAGTAATGGTGGAACAAAAGTCATGATGCCGGTTTGCAGGCGGCCTGTCGCATTATTACGGCGTTTGAACAGATCTGCCATATAGTCAAACAAACCCAGGGAGACCCCAAGAAATGAGGTTGCCAGTGCCAAATCAGCAAACAGACGGACAGCAAGCTCTACACGAGGCGTCGCGACAACCTCTCTCACCGCTTTTAACAGCCCATTCAGCCCTGCTTGCTCCGCTAAGATCCCGACAAAAGTATGAGAAGAGATGGCACCCAGAGTGGCTAATTGCCATAAGATATAGGCAGTCAGTGGGATAGCACTGCCGATAACAAATATTTTGCGTAACTTACGGGTATCGCCCCCCATATAATTGACGATACTTGGCACACTGCCGTGAAAACCAAAAGAGGTGAATACCACGGGAATAGCCGATAATACCAAACCTTGTTCCAAGGGCATTGACATCAGGTTAGTGCTTTTGATGTGGGGCATCATGACGGTCAACATAATAACCAGAAAGATGATTTTTGCCGTAAATAGCAGGCGGTTAATCATATCGACAGATTGAGTGCCGATAGTGACAACACAACCCGCGACAAGGGTGAAAATCAGTACGCCAAATGAGACAGGAATAGGTTTATCCAGCCATGAAGAGAGGCTGCCTGACAGCAACTCACCTGCACCACTGATATAAGCGGTTGTCAGAGCATACATAAGGAAGAGCATACTGAAACCGGTGAGCCATTGGCCTCCTTGACCAAGATAACGTTTTGCCAGCGTTCCCAGGCCTGTATCGGCCGGGCTGTACTGATAAACTTCCACCAGCAATAAAGCGGTATAGCTCATCAAAACCCAAAGAGCGATTAACATCACAAAGGTTGTTCCAAAACCGACACCGGCCGCTGCCAGCGGCATAGCCAGCATTCCTGCGCCAATTGTCGTGCCCGCTACGATAAAAATACTGCCAAGAGTACGATTCTTCACGCTTTCCCCTAGTTTTTGAACTGATTGAAATCGTTATGAAAAGGCAGGCTAAAGGATTAACTTATTCATGTCAAACTACAGTTACACTTAGTGTAAATAAATAATTACAATTGTGTTTTTGCATGATCGTAAATGATGTATTTCATTAAATATAAAAAGTTACTTATTCTATTAAGTATTTAAAAAACCAGACTTTATTCACACTTAAATAAGAAAGTTTTTTATTTTCATCTAGATTGCCAATTAAAATAAGACGTTATTCATTATCTTAACAATTAACGCATGGTGAAATAAAAATTATCAATGGAAAGAATATCTGTTTGTTTTAGGACATTAGTTGTATCTGCTCTATTCGCTATGTCAGGGCAAGCTTATGCTTCGGCGTTTATTGGCCCGGCGGATCAAGAGGTTATCACTCAACAACAGAAAGCGTTATTGCAGCAGGCTCAACAGCAGCGGGAGGCGTTACGTAACAACATCACTTTGTCTCCAGCTTTAGAGCCCGAAACTGATGGTGCTAAATCTGTTTGTCATACCATCCGCTATATTCAATTTGAAGGTGTTGCAAGCCTTTCCCAATCAGTAAGGGAAAAACTAATACAACCTTATTTAACCCGTTGCTTAACCTTGCCAGATATTAATGAACTGGTGCGTAAAGTATCGAATGCCTATATCGAGCGAGGTTATGTCACTTCTCGGGCTGGACTCAGAGCACAGGATTTATCCACCGGTACGCTCATTATTACCGTGAGTGAGGGCAAAGTTGAATCAATCACGCTTGATGGTGAGACATCCCTTTCATTGAAAATGGCCTTTCCGGGAATGGTTGGTAAGACATTGAATCTACGGGATATTGAACAGGGGATGGAACAACTGAACCGGCTTCCTTCCCAACAGATAACCATTGATATTCAGCCGGGAAAACAGCCCGGTTATTCTGCGGTTATCTTAAAACGAATATCGACTCGTTTGCCGGTTGGTGCCAGTTTGGGGATAGATAATAGTGGTCAAAAAAGTACTGGCACCGGGCAAATCAACGCCAGTGTGAATGTAGATAACCTATTACATCTTGCAGACCAATGGTCATTGTCTGTTAGTCGCAACAACGATTTTCGTAATAACCACCGCAGCCGAAGTCTCTCTTCCAATGTGACGATTCCTTATGGTGACTGGTTGTTCAATTATCAATATGCGTGGAACGATTCTTTTCAGAACGTTCCGATTGGCTCACAAACCTACCTCTATGAAGGTGACAACCAGACTCACCGGCTAGCAATAAACCGGACGTTATATCGTGACGGTGAGCAGAAACTGACTTTGAATGCAGGAATAACACATCGTCAGACGGCTAATTTGTTTGCAGGAAAGAAATTATCTATCAGCAGTCCGATATTAAGTGTTGCTAATCTTGGTATTAATTACAGTTCGGTACTGGCGGGTGGCTATATCACTTTCAACCCTGCATTGAGTTATGGTCTACCCGTGTTAGGTGCAACAAAAGATGACCCGTATTTCCCAGATGCTCCACGTAGCCAATTCCGTAAATTCAGCCTGAGTGCTAGCTATTTTATCCCGATCTCCGACTCTATTTATTACCTTTCATCTGCTTACGGTCAAACCACACCGTACAACCTTTATGCCAGTGAACGTCTCTCATTAGGCGGGCAATACTCTGTTCGGGGATTTAAAGAACAATACCTGACCGGCAATCGCGGTGGGTATTGGCGTAATGAGTTGAACTGGCAGATTGCAACTTTTCCTGTAGGTGAACTTGCCTTAACGGGAGCACTGGATACGGGTTGGTCACAAGGAAAAACCGGACAAATTTATGGCGGTAATGCTACCGGTACAGCGCTTGGCATATCACTGACGCACAGTAAGTTCAATCAAACGATGACATTGGGAACACCTCTGATTTATCCAGACCACCTGAAACCGGATAACTGGGTAGTTTACTGGTCTGTATCACTGATTTTTTAGCGATGTAATACGGATATTTATACCAATAACTTTGTACTCAAATTAAGAAAGGACAGAATAATGGAAAGACGTAACGGCCCTATGGCAAGGGGCGCTTGTTATCTTTTAATTTATCTTACTGCCGTGTATCCCCTTCACCCTGCTATTGCGGCCGGGATCACGCCAGATAATAACCGAACACAGGTACAAAACCAGGGTAATGTGCCGATTGTAAATATTGCTACGCCTAATGGTGCAGGAATATCTCACAACACCTATAAAGAGTTTAATATTGCCACTCAGGGTGCCGTATTAAATAACGCCACTCAGGCAGCTAAATCACAATTAGCCGGGCAGCTTAACGCTAACCCTAACTTGAACGGTAAATCGGCTGAATTGATTATTAATGAAGTCACCGGTAGTGGTCGATCTGATCTCCAAGGGAAACTAGAGATAGTTGGTCATAAAGCCAATGTGATGATTGCCAACCCTAATGGCATTACTTGTGATGGTTGTGGTTTTATCAATACCGGCAGTGCAACATTGACTACCGGTAAACCTCAATTTGATAAACAGGGCGCGTTGGAAGCATTGGAGGTTAAAAAAGGACAGATTATCATTGGTGGCAAAGGGCTGGATGGCAAATCGACAGATTATATCGATATTATCAGCCGGGCGACTGAATTAAATGGAAAAATTCAAGCTAATAATTTATCCCTGACGCAGGGAGCTAACCGGATTGATTTTAACGATGGCACAGTGAAAAAAATCACTGGAGAAGGTGCTAAACCTCAATTAGCGGTGGATACCAAAGCATTAGGCGGTATGTATGCTAATAAAATCCGTTTGGTTGCCACAGAAGATGGTGTCGGTGTTAATCTTAAGGATTTAATCAGCAATCAGCGTGATATTACTTTAAACGTTAATGGCAAAATTGAGCTGGGAAATGCTAAAGCCAAAACGGATTTTAATCTTAGCGCTAAAGAGACCCATATTGCGCAAAATATCAAGGTACAAGCGGAACGGGATATTACTCTGGCAAATACTAAATTGGATAATAAAGGGAGTGTAACTGCGGGCCGGGATATGCGGATATTTGGTGATACCTTGCGTAACACTGGAAATAAAGCACTTCTACAAGCCAATAATAATATGTGGTTACAAAAAGATGCTCAGGGTAATAAGAGTACTCTGATTGAAAATAAGTCTGCGACGATAAAGACTGTGAGTGGAGATTTGGTTGTTCGCACTGATAAACTGGATAATATAAGAGATAAAACCATAACTGAATGGAAAGCCATTCCGGCTGATTCCGTAGGAATTAATAAATGGGCTGGTAGTTTTTATGGTATCAGGCAAGGTGTTGATTCCGTCATTACATTGGCTGTAAAATTGAAAGATTTTAATCGGGATAAATGGTTTGGTATTATCGATTTATTAAAGAATAACTTTGTCAATATTAAACAGGATAGATTTTCAATAAAGGCGATAAGCCCAGCAGGGAGCATTGTTTCTGGTGGTAATGCTTATATTAATGCAACTAATTTACGAAATGATGTTTCATCTATATATGCGAAAAAAGATCTTATTCTCACCGGGGAAAATATTGATATTATCAGCCGTCAATTAGGTAAGAAAAATACATTTTGGCATTATACTACATCAAACCCTATGGCTGGCAGTGAATTCAAAGATGATGATGCACCACCGGGTGATTGGGATTTATTTTATGTTTATGAAGATGCAGAATATACTAAGCAAGGAGAGTTATATACTTGGGGGGAAGAAAGTTATATATCGTCTTCAATTAGTGCGGAAAAAAATCTAGTAGCGGATTTTAAAAATAATTTAAATATCAGTACGTTGATTCCTGATAATGCAAAAAATCTGTCAGAAGTAACTGTAACTGCCCGACCTGACACATTATCAGCAAAAAACATTTTGCTTCACGCAGGTAAAATCAATATCACTGATAAACTAAAGGCTATTGATGGGTTAAATATTATTTCCGAGAATGATATTAATCTTAATAATGCAGCATTGATTTCGTCAAATAATTTATCTATGACAGCAACTAATAATATTAATGCTTTGCAAGGTGAACTAAAAGGCAAAGATGTAACTATTATCAGTCGAAACGGGAATATTCAGTTTCAGAGTAGTAGCAAACCAGGGTATTTTAATCCTGATAATACGCGTAAAATAAGTAGCTTAGAAGCTACGGGTGATTTACTCTTACATGCAGGTAAGAACATTCTTCTTCGCAATATCCTCTTAACGAAAAGTCATAATATTTCTTTAACTGCAAATCATGATATTACCATTGATAATAACAGTGAGTTATTGACACATAAACGAATGGGGGATGTGAGCGCTGAGAGTAAGGAACAAACGCTGTTTAATCAGATGTTATCTACAATAGGTAAGCTTGATGCAAAAAGCTCGGTTGTCATTAATGCTGGCGGAAATTTATCTATTAAGGGAGTTAATGTTTCAGCGGTAAAAGATATCAACTTGACCGCTGCAAAAAACATTGATCTCACTCCCCGTGAATTATCTCCTTCACTGAATAAACTATTTTCCACATCCCGTTCTGGTGAATTAAGTAGCCGATTAACCGCAGGAAATAATATCAATATTATCAGTGGTGCCGATATCAATGGCAAGGCGGCTCAAATTAACGCCAAAGGTAATACATTATTATCAGCAGGTCGGAATATTAACTTGTTAGCTCTGGGCTATTCCGCTATTGATAATAAGAACGATAATAATAAAGATGATCGTCATATCGTTGCTGTAGTTAATGGTGGAAAACAGCTTACCTTAGCTGCTAATGGAACGCTGATTACCCAAGGCGCTACATTAAGCTCAGGAGGAAATACAACGATTTCTTCCGGCGGCAATATGCGTTTTGAATCAGTGCAGAATCATTCTTACCGGGAAAAAGGCAGGGAATTCACTGAATCAGTCACACAGCAAGGTACTGCATTGACTAGTGGCGGTATATTAACTGTTATTTCAAACGGCAGTATTCTTTTCCAAGCCACTAAACTGACGGCCAAAGGTGCGATGGACGTCGCGGCGAAAGGCGGTTATCTGTACGCTCAGGCAATGGAAGAATCTAGCCACTATGAGAAAACAGAAACCAAACGTAAGTGGTATGGCAAAAAGAAAACCATTAAACGTACCCGTCATGATGTCACTAATAAAGTCACTGAATTTACTGCGGGTGGTGATATTAACCTGTTAAGCCGGGATGATAGCACTTACGAAGCCAGTAAAATTGCGACTAATAAAAACGCCAAACTGACCAGCACTCACGGTAAAGTTAATTTTAAAGCAGTAAAAAATACCGCTTTTGAACAGACTATTACCTATTCCAAAGGCTTTTATATTAAGCAAAGGGATAAAGGTTATACCGAAACCCAATGGGTATTACCGCAGATTTTCACTGGTGGAAAATTGACAGTGGAAGCAGCCAAGGGTGTTAGTGCTGATATTAAAGCTAAAAATGGTCAGTCATTGCAAAATGTATTAGCCGTATTGGGAAATACGCCAGAAACAGCTTGGTTGAAAGGGTTTCGAGAAAATAAAGATATCCAGTGGAATGTGGTCAAAGACGCTTATGACAGTTGGGATCACAAGAGCCAGCATTTGAATCCAGTAGTTTCTGCGGTAATTGCGATTGCAGCGGCGGCGGCAACCGCAGGCAGTTCTCTGGCGGCATCTGTCGCATCTTATGCGGGTAATAGCGTTGCGGGTGGGGCGTTAACTGCGGGAATGTCATCACTGGCGGCACAGGCGGCCGTTGCTATTGTGGATAATCAGGGGGACATATCCAAAGCGCTAAAAGTATTAGGTAGCAGTGATGCGGTTAAATCAACCATTACCTCAATGGCGATTGGTGGCGCATTGGCCGGATTTGATTCCTACATGGGATGGGATAAAGCGGCTGATGGTACCAAATTAGATCCCACAAAAGCGAAATTACCCCAAATCAGCAATGGTGATTGGAATAAAGTCGTCCAACGGGTAGCGGGTCAATCCATTATTAGTTCCAGCTTGAATACCACTATTAATGGCGGCAGTTTTAAAGATAATTTGACTACGGCTCTGTTGGCTAATATTGGCAGCCAGATTAATGCGGAAGGTGCCAGATTAATTGGTGACAACGGCGAAGTGCTTGGAGTGCCGGGTAAAACGTTAAGCCATGCAGTTGTCGCAGGGATAAGCGCTGAAATTGGCAGAGGAAATGTTAAAGGCGCAATGGCAGGGGCTTTGGCTGCGGAATTGGCTGGTTCTATTATGGATAATAGCTTGTTTGAGCCTAAATTTCGTGATGAATCAGAACGTCAGTTAAATAAGCTAATAAAGGCTATGTCTGATAATGAATCTAATGCCCAGCTAGCAAAAGTTTTTGGTTCAGTAGCGGGAGCAATAGTAACAGGAACGCCGGATGGTGCTTACAGTGGTGCAAATGCATCTGAGATAGTTTTTCGTTATAACTATATTGATCATCAGCTTACTCAGTTAGCGTTAGAAAACCAAAAAGATATGTTGGCTGCAATGGAAGGTGATAAAGAGGCTTTAATTCGTGTGGAAGCTCGTCAGCAAGCTGCGTTAGCAGTTATGGATTACATCCCTGTCATTGGCGCAACGAAAGGATTTTATGATGCAGAGAAATTGGAAGATTATCTTCTTGCTACTCTCAGTGTTATTCCTAGTGGAAAATTAGCAACGAATTTGACGGTAGCGATAAAAAAAGCAGTGAAAGCCAAAGATCCTGCTGAAAGTAGAAAAATTATTAATAAAGCTAATGATTATATCAAGTCATCAGCAAAAGAAACATATGGCATCGTTCAATCAAGGATAAATCTTATGGGCGGTAATAAAAAAGCAGGTTGGGAACATGTGATTCATCGACATTTTTCTGGAAAAGATAATGCAAGCCAATTTAGTATTAGTCAAGATGAATTGAAAAGGATCTTATCTGATAAGAAGGTTGTTCAATCTCCTATCACACGAACTATTCAAAGTAATGATGGTATTCGTTATGAACGCGTAGTGATTACAGAAAAAATGATAGGAATTGACAAGTTTAGTAATAACAAATCTACTAATATTATAACTATCTTAACTGATAAACATGGTAACCTAATTACAACGACTCCGGGGAGAATAAAATGAAATTGATAGATTCGTTAATAGAAAAAGAGTATCGTCAACAGTTGCTTCAATCAAGAAAATCGTTGTTTGCTGGTGATAACCCTGAGTTACTTTCACTTTTGTATGAAGTGAGACCAGAGACTAAAAGTGCATTTGTATTAGAATGGGTACCAGAACAAGGTGAAGATTTGTATACTGTTCTATTGGATAAAGAGCTAATTGTGACAGTAGAAATATCCAGAATTAATTCAGAGAAATTAATTTTAGGAGAGATATCTTTGGCACAATATGAAAAAACGCTTAGGTATAAGAAAAATAAACTACAATTAGCTGTAGCACTTGATATCATAAGTAATGAGATTAAGAGTGAGTAAATTAATAAATCGAGTAAAAGTAACTGCCAATATTGGTGGTTACTTATATTTATATGCATATACTATTGGAGCTTAAAAATTAAGAACCTCGAACTAACTGTACAATTGCTTATGGTGCGGACAAGAATGTAAACGTTAAAATTACAGTGGTGAAGTAATGAACACAGATTTTAAACAAGGGTTACATGCAAGAGTTAAATTTAATGGTGATTTCTATTCAGTACAAACCTATTCAGGCAATGGTTTATTGGGAGCAGATCCCTCAGGAAGTAACTATTTATTACAGCCAATTGTATCTGATCAAGAGTTGGGAAAGGCTGTGCTTGATGCTTTATCAAAAAGCAGAGTAATCCCTCTGGATAAGTACGGGGATTATTTTGATCATGATGTAAATGCTGAACAGTATAAAAATTGGATCACCGAGATGATGGGATCTTATAATTACCGTTCAAAACGGCAGTTATTTAAGAAAATGTTAAGCTGTGGTATCTGTATGCTTGATGGTCAAATAACGATCCGACCATCCCGCCATGAGAAATTGGAGGGTTGGTCTGAAGATGGTATTTCTGAAGCTGATTATGTCATTATTCCGGCAAACAGTTCTCCTGAGGAAGTTGGCGCAGCATTACGGCTGGCTTTTTCGCGTTGTAGGAGTTATGTTTGACGATAAATAAGCGATTGTTTTTACACTAATTGATCAATATCTTTGATTTATAGAGTTAATTAAGGTGGACACGTAGTAGTTATTATGTGTCCACTAATTATCTCGAAAAGATTCAAATAGTTATTAAATAAGCCTTACTGCTAAAATTACGGTGGTGAAATAATGAATATGAATTTTAAACAAGGGTCAAATGCAAGCGCTATGTTCAACGGGGATTTTTATTCTGTTAAAACCTATTCAGGCAACGGTTTATTAGGGGTAGATCCCTTAGGAAGCGAATACCTATTACAGCCAGTTGCATCTGATCAAGAGTTGGGAAAGGCTGTGCTTGATGCTTTATCAAAAAGTAGGATAGTCCCACTTGATGAGTATGGGGATTATTTTGATCATGATGCAAATGACAAACAGTATAAAAACTGGATCACAGAGATGATGGGATCTTATGGTTATCGCTCAAAACGTCAGTTATTCAAGAAGATGAACAGTTGCAATATTCGCTTGTTAGATGGTGTGATAACTATTATGCCCTACGGTCACAAAAAACTTGAGCTTTGGACAGGGCAGGGTATTGTCGAATCTGATTATGTCATTATTCCGGCAAACAGTTCTCCTGAGGAAGTTGGCGCAGCATTACGGCTAGCTTTTTCGCGTTGTAGGAGTTATGTTTGATTAAAGAACCTAAGTTTTATTTCGTAACTGATCATAGCGATATCCATTATATAAAATCATCAGTAAACAGAATATATGGCATTGTTCTGTTAAGAATAAATCTTATGAATAGTAAAACTGTTTTAGTTGATAAAAATGGTAATAAAAAGAAGTTAATAAAGTCTTTTAGATCATTTATTAACTTCCGATATTTTTAATGAACTCATATATATTTTGTTTTTATTTCCCCCTAAAACAGATCTGTTCATTTTTATATTGTAAATAATTATTCATTCTATAGTCTTTTAATACTTGGTCTATTACCCAACTGGTTCGTGAGCCTGATTCTCCTGTTGATGGGCAAAATCCTTTCCCTTGTAATTCATTGATAATAGTGTTAATCAATGGCATTTCTATATGCTTTGGATTATCAATATTAAATTGGTGTAATTTATTATTTTCGTCATAATATGAAATGGCTGAATTTCCAAATGTAGAGAAAGATATTTTTCCTTTAGTACCAATTATTTCAACATTATCTCTTCTAGAGTTCGACACAAAATTCCATATACCCACACCTTGAATATTATTTTCAAACATAAATGACATTGATACACAATCTTCAGCGGGATAAGCATTCCCTTGTGAATTTGCATGTCCTTTGACAGAAATAATCTTTCCCAAAAGAAAGTCTAATATATCAAGAGTATGACATGCTAAATCAACAAATAACCCACCACCGGAAATTTCTGGATTAACAACCCAAGGTAAATGATGAGGATCTTGGTAACATTGCTCTATTTCTCTGTAAAGTATACAACTTACAATTCTTGGTGTTCCTATCGCACCTGACTCAATTAATTCTTTGATCTTTAAAAATCTTGGTAATGCTCTCCTATAATAAGCCACAAATAAGGGAACATTTTGGGATTTACAAATCGCGATCATCTCATTACATTCTTCGAATGTTAATGCCATAGGTTTTTCTACATATATTGCTTTGCCAGCTTTAGCCGTTAAAATGGTATATTCTTTATGTGTAGAGGGAGGTGTTGCAATATATACTGCATCAATGTCTTTGTCATTAATAAGTGAATTAGCGTCAGAATACCATTTAGGGACATTATGTCTCTTAGCAAAATCCTCTGCTAAATTAGCGTTGCGCCGCATTACTGTAACTAATTCAGAATTATCTAATTTATAAAAGGCAGGGCCACTTTTTACTTCAGTAACATCACCGCAACCAATAATGCCCCATTTTATTGTTTTTTTCATTTTATTTTCCCAATATGTTTATATCGAATTCTTTCTTAATAAAATCTTGGTGGAGATTATAATAAAATTCTGATTTATCCCATTTTTTTCGTTCCAATATATGATTATATAACATGTTTTTTACTTCTGAATCAAATGTTAATGCCATAGGTTTTTCTACATATATTGCTTTGCCAGCTTTACCTGATTTAGCCGCTGATTTCTTTCCAACTCTTTGCTAATGGATTTTGATTGAATGCAATTAGCTCTCTTTCTATCCCACATGCTTGCAGCCATGATTGCAATAATATATATTGATTGCAATGCATGCTAAATGAGGAAATGAATCTATGCCATCCATTACTGTCAGAAATGTACCGGACGAAGTGCATCGTGCCTTGCGGGTACGCGCAGCCACACATGGCCGTAGTGCTGAGGCCGAAATCCGGTTTATTCTGGAAAACGCCGTACAACCGGAGGGGCGCATCAAGCTGGGTTCCTTGCTGGCAAAAATCGGCCGCGAGGCGGAGGGCGTCGATCTTGAGATCGAGCGTGATAAGACACCTGCCGAGCCGATGAGTTTTGAATGATACTGCTAGATACGAACGTGGTTTCCGAGCCACTGCGGCTCAGCGGCCACCCCGCTGTGGTTGCCTGGATAGATGAACAGAATGTCGAGACGCTTTACTTGGCAGCGATCAGCTTGGCTGAGCTTCGCTTTGGGGTTGCAGCGCTGTCCAATGGTAAGCGCAAAGATACCCTGCATAGAAACCTAGAGCGGAGTGTTGTTCCTTTATTTACCGGTCGTATCTTGCCATTCGATGCGGCCGCTTCGGAAGCTTATGCCGAGATCATGGCGCGAGCGAAGAGCGAGGGGAAAGCCATTGGGAAGGCTGACGGGTATATTGCGGCTATTGCAGCGGCGAATGGGCTGATTGTTGCAACCCGCGACACATCACCTTTTGAAGCTGCCGGGCTTACTGTTATTAACCCTTGGAAGGGCTAATAACAACTATACCCGTCATCTTTCAAGTTGCCTCTTTGTTGGCTGTACTCGCTCACCCCGGTCACATAGTTCTCTATGCTCCCGGGGATTCGCTCCCTTGCCGTCGCGATGCATCTTGAAATCAATAGGGTATATACCCGTCATCTTTCAAGTTACCTCTTTGTTGGCTGCACTCGCTCACCCCGGTCACATCGTTCTCTATGCTCCCGGGGATTCACCCCTTTGTCGTCGCGATGCATTTTGAAATCCATAGGGTATATGTTATTACTTATGGGTTTACATTCTTGGTGAGTGTAATAATGAGCAAATAATCATTATTATCTGCCCACCAAGAAGACTAATTTTAATTATTAAAGCTCAATCTCAATATCACTGAGTGGATGACAGCAGCAGGGTAAAATTTCGCCTTCATTAACAAAAGCCAGAGGTTTGCGTCGATAGCCGACTTTGCCTTTTATCAATTTGACACGACAGGAACCGCAATAACCTTCGCGGCATTGGTATTCAGCTTGAACTCTACCTTGTTCCAGTGCTTCTAGCAGACTGTTATGCAGTTCGGGAGAGCTGTAGATATGATAACCCTGCATACCATGCAGGGTTACTTTATAGCTTGTCATCAGAGTTCAAAATCACTCAGGTCGTCAGGGTTAACTTCAGCATCAATCTGACCAACCAGATAGGAACTGACTTCAACTTCCTGCGGCGCGACTTGAACGTTGTCAGACACCAACCAGGCATTAATCCACGGAATCGGGTTAGAACGCGTTTCAAATGGCAGTTTCAACCCGACAGCCTGCATGCGGATGTTAGTAATGTACTCAACATATTGACACAGAATGTCTTTGTTCAAGCCAATCATGGAACCTTCGCTGAACAGGTAATCTGCCCACTCTTTTTCTTGTTCCGCCGCCTGAACAAACAGGTCATAGCACTGTTGTTCACACTCTTTGGCGATTTCTGCCATTTCCGGGTCGTCCTGGCCAGAGCGCAACAGGTTCAGCATATGCTGCGTGCCGGTCAGATGCAGTGCTTCGTCACGGGCGATCAATTTGATGATTTTTGCATTACCTTCCATCAATTCGCGTTCAGCAAAGGCAAATGAACAGGCAAAACTGACGTAAAAGCGGATCGCTTCCAGCGCGTTAACACTCATCAGGCACAGATACAATTGCTTTTTCAGTCCACGCAGGCTAGCCGTGATGGTTTTACCGGTAATCTGATGTGTTCCTTCACCAAATAGCTGGTAATGATTAGTCATCTCAATCAGATCATCGTAATAAGCGGAAATGTCTTTCGCCCGTTTCAGGATCTCTTCGTTGGTGACAATATCATCAAACACAACCGCCGGATCATTAACGATATTCCGAATGATGTGAGTGTAAGAACGTGAATGAATCGTTTCAGAAAAAGACCAAGTTTCAACCCAGGTTTCCAGCTCAGGGATGGAGATCAAGGGCAGAAAAGCCACGTTCGGGCTGCGGCCCTGAATAGAGTCCAGCAGCGTTTGATATTTTAAGTTACTGATAAAAATATGCTTTTCATGGTCAGGCAGCGCATTGTAGTCAATGCGATCGCGAGACACATCAACTTCTTCCGGGCGCCAGAAGAAAGAGAGCTGTTTTTCGATCAATTTCTCGAAAATCGGATACTTTTGTTGGTCATAACGGGCTACGTTTACCGGCTGACCAAAAAACATTGGTTCCTGTAACTGATCGTTTTTGACTTGTGAAAAAGTGGTATAGGCCATAACTTCCTCAAATTAAATCTTACACGCGCCGCCTTCACAATCGGAATCAGCAGATTCCACGACTTCTTCCAGGTCATCCTGAATGTCTTCCGCACCATCACGGGTATTGTGGTAATACAGTGTTTTCACACCATATTTGTAAGCGAGCAGCAAATCTTTTAGTAGCTGATTCATCGGCACTTTTCCACTCGGGAAATGTGTCGGATCATAGTTGGTATTGGCAGAGATCGACTGATCGATAAATTTCTGCATGATACCAACCAACTGCAAGTAGCCATCATTACCCGGCATTTGCCACAAGAGTTCGTAAGCGCTTTTCAGACGCTCATATTCCGGTACAACTTGGCGCAAAATGCCATCTTTTGATGCTTTGATGCTGATATAACCACGAGGCGGTTCAATGCCGTTGGTGGCGTTAGAGATCTGTGAAGAGGTCTCTGACGGCATCAAAGAAGATAATGTTGAATTGCGCAGACCATATTGTTTGATATCGTTGCGCAATGCTTTCCAGTCATAGTGCAGCGGCTCATTGGTCAATGTATCCAACGCTTTTTTATAGGTATCGATAGGGAGGATACCTTTAGAATAGGTGGTTTCTTTAAACCACGGGCAAGCACCTTGCTCTTTCGCCAGTTCATTAGAGGCTTTCAACAGGTAATACTGGATAGCTTCAAATGTTTTGTGAGTCAGGTTGTTAGCGCTGCCATCTGAGTAACGTACACCGTGTTTTGCCAGATAGTAAGCATAGTTGATGACACCAATGCCTAGTGTACGGCGACCCATTGCCCCTTGTTTGGCGGCAAGGATAGGGTAGTCCTGATAATCGAGCAGGGCATCAAGAGCACGGACCGCCAGAGTAGCCAGCTCTTCCAGCTCATCAAGATTTTCAATTGCCCCCAGATTGAATGCGGATAAGGTACACAGCGCGATTTCACCATTTTTATCATTGATATCATTCAATGGCTTGGTTGGCAGTGCAATTTCCAGACACAGATTTGATTGGCGCACCGGGGCGACTAAAGGATCAAATGGGCTGTGGGTGTTGCAGTGATCTACGTTCTGAATATAGATACGGCCGGTAGAAGCACGCTCTTGCATCATCAGGGAGAAGAGATCAACTGCTTTCAGACGTTGCTGACGGATATTGCTGTCCTGCTCATATTTGGTGTACAAGCGCTCAAATTCATCCTGATCGGCAAAGAATGCCTCATATAGCCCTGGAACGTCGGATGGACTGAACAGGGTAATCTCTTCACCTTTGATCAGGCGTTCGTACATCAGTTTGTTAAGTTGTACGCCATAGTCCATGTGACGAACCCGGTTTCCTTCAACGCCACGGTTGTTTTTCAGTACCAGCAGGCTTTCAACTTCCAGATGCCATAATGGATAGAACAGGGTAGCGGCACCACCACGAACGCCCCCCTGAGAGCAGGATTTGACCGCGGTCTGGAAATGCTTATAAAAAGGAATACAGCCAGTATGGAAGGCTTCGCCATTACGGATTGGGCTGCCCAGCGCACGAATACGGCCTGCATTGATACCAATACCCGCACGTTGAGAAACATATTTTACAATCGCGCTGGAAGTCGCATTAATGGAATCCAGGCTATCATCACATTCAATCAACACGCATGAGCTGAATTGACGCGTCGGGGTGCGTACACCCGCCATGATCGGGGTAGGCAGAGAGATCTTAAATGTGGAAGCCGCGTCGTAAAAACGGCGAATATAGTCCAGACGTGTCTCTTTCGGATAACCGGAGAACAGGCAAGCTGCGACCAGAATATAAAGGAATTGGGCACTTTCATAAATTTCACCGGTAACGCGATTCTGAACCAGGTATTTACCTTCAAGCTGTTTGACCGCCGCGTAAGAGAAGTTCATATCACGCCAATGGTCAATAAACTCGTTCATTTGCTCGAATTCTTCTTTCGAGTAGTCTGCAAGCAAGTGCTTGTCATATTTACCCATTTTCACCATACGGGATACATGGTCATAGAGCGAGGGTGGCTCGAATTGACCGTAAGCTTTTTTACGCAGGTTGAAAATTGCCAAGCGGGCGGCCAGATACTGATAGTCAGGTGCATCACCGGAGATAAGATCAGCGGAAGCTTTGATCATCGTCTCATGAATATCTGAGGTTTTGATGCCATCGTAAAATTGGATTTGGGAACGCAGTTCTACTTGTGATACCGAGACATTTTTCAGTCCATCGGCTGCCCAGTTAACAACCCGGTGGATTTTATCAAGGTCAATTCGTTCTTTGTGGCCATCACGCTTTGTTACTAGCAGACTATGGTTCATGGACAGGCATACCTTACATTTACTTTCAGATTCGCTCCCACCTGCTTTGTGTCTTTGACTTAGACCAAAACATAACCCCCTCAGTGGCGGAAAAACCAACGAGAGAGTAGTGGTAATGGAATGTTAAGGAACACTATATGTAGGGGGTACACTAAATAATGACAACAAGATAATGTTAAAAGCAGCTTTTATCAAGTGCACAAAAATACGGATTCTTGTGGATAACTTGAGGACTAAAATTTATTAAAAAGCCGGAAGCCTGCATCATTACTAGCGGTTGCTCTGACAGAAACACCGGCAAAAATGAGTAAAAAAATTCCTGAAAATGTGATTTATTTGTCGCTTTATTAGTCTGTCAGATAAATATGTCAGAGATACTGGGTGTGTAACATATAATTGACGTCTACATTGTGACCAAGGCTAAATTTATCCGTTAGCGGGTTATAATGCAGGCCGATAATATGCTTTTCCCGCAGGGATGTTCTGTCAATCCAGCCTATCAACTCTGATGGTCGGATAAATTTCTTCGCATCATGGGTTCCCTTCGGTACCATTTTCAGAATGTATTCCGCGCCGATTACCGCCATAAGCCAGGCTTTTTTGTTGCGGTTAATGGTAGAGAAAAAGACGTGTCCGCCGGGTTTCACTAACTGAGCACAAGCATGAACGACCGATTGTGGATCTGGGACATGTTCCAGCATTTCCATACAGGTAACGATATCATAAGCTTGTGGATATTTTTCGGCGTGGCTTTCTACTGTTTCCTGTACATAGGTCACGGGGATACCTGTTTCAAGGGCGTGTAGTCTGGCAATCTGAAGTGGTTCCGTACCCATATCCAGTCCGGTCACATCAGCCCCTTCACGGGCCATACTTTCTGACAAAATACCGCCACCACAGCCTACATCTAACACTTTTTTACCGAAAATGCCGCCAGAACGCTGCAAAATATAATTCAGACGTAGTGGGTTAATCCGGTGCAGTGGCTGAAATTCACCGTCCAAATCCCACCAGCGAGAAGCAATCGCTTCAAATTTCTCTATTTCCTGTTGATCAACATTGTTTCGGGGGGAGGGGGTTTTGATGTTCATCAGTGGTTGTTGCTCCTTAAACTTTCTTTAAACAGGCGGATTCACTCAGTTCTGAGTCAGTTCTGAGTCAGTTTTGAAATAGTATACATGGCTTATTTTTTAAATACCCGTATCTGATTTTTATAAAACTGTTGGGTTGTGGTATAGTTCTAAGCCTTTGAATTCGGAATGTATGAGGAATAGTGGGCTCCATGAGCGACATTGCTAGAGAAATCACCCCGGTCAATATCGAAGAAGAGCTGAAAAGCTCGTATTTGGATTATGCGATGTCTGTTATTGTTGGGCGCGCACTACCAGATGTTCGAGACGGACTAAAGCCGGTACACCGTCGCGTACTTTATGCCATGAGTGTACTGGGAAATGATTGGAATAAACCCTACAAAAAGTCTGCCCGTGTTGTTGGGGACGTCATCGGTAAATACCACCCACATGGGGATAGTGCAGTCTACGACACGATTGTTCGTATGGCTCAGCCGTTTTCCCTGCGCTATATGTTGGTTGATGGTCAAGGTAACTTTGGGTCAGTTGATGGTGACTCAGCCGCTGCTATGCGTTACACCGAAGTGCGTATGGCGAAAGTTGCCCATGAGCTGCTAGCAGATCTGGAGAAAGAGACTGTCGATTTTGTGCCAAACTATGATGGTACAGAACAGATCCCGGAAGTGATGCCAACGAAAGTACCTAACCTGTTGATCAACGGCTCTTCCGGTATCGCAGTGGGTATGGCAACTAACATTCCTCCTCATAACTTATCCGAAGTTATTGATGGTTGTCTGGCTTATATTGAAGATGAAAACATCAGCATTGAAGGGCTGATGCAGTATATTCCTGGCCCTGATTTCCCTACTGCTGCGATTATTAATGGTCGTCGCGGTATTCAGGAGGCTTATCGGACTGGTCGCGGTAAAATTTATATCCGTGCCCGTGCGGAAATTGAAGTGGATGAGAAGAATGGTCGTGAAACTATTTTAGTGCACGAGATTCCTTATCAGGTCAATAAAGCCCGTCTGATTGAAAAAATTGCTGAATTGGTGAAAGAAAAACGCATCGAAGGGGTTAGTGCACTTCGTGACGAATCTGATAAAGACGGCATGCGGATTGTGATTGAAGTGAAACGGGATGCGGTGGGGGAAGTGGTTCTGAATAACCTCTATTCTTTGACTCAACTCCAGGTTTCTTTTGGTATCAACATGGTGGCCCTGCACCAAGGGCAGCCGAAGTTGCTGAATCTGAAAGATATTATTTCGGCCTTCGTATGCCACCGTCGTGAAGTGGTTACTCGTCGTACCATCTTTGAATTACGTAAAGCCCGTGAACGTGCCCACATTCTTGAAGCATTGGCTGTGGCACTGGCGAATATCGATCCGATTATCGAACTTATCCGTTTTGCACTGACGCCAGCCGAGGCAAAAGCCGCATTAATTGCTCAGCCGTGGGAATTAGGTAGTGTTGCCACTATGCTAGAACGTGCCGGTGATGATGCTGCCCGCCCTGAATGGCTGGAAGCACAATATGGTGTGCATGAGGGTAAATATTATCTGACTGAACAACAGGCTCAGGCCATTCTGGATCTGCGTTTGCAGAAACTGACTGGTTTGGAGCATGAAAAACTGCTGGATGAATATCGTGAGTTGCTGACATTAATTGGCGAATTGCTGTTCATTCTGGAAAATCCTGAACGCTTGATGGAAGTGATCCGTGAAGAGTTGTTGGCAATTCGGGCACAATACAGCGATGCCCGTCGTACTGAAATCACGGAAAATACGGCTGATATCAATATTGAAGATTTGATTAATCAGGAAGATGTTGTTGTCACGCTGTCACATCAAGGGTATGTCAAATATCAGCCGTTATCTGACTATGAAGCGCAGCGCCGTGGTGGTAAAGGTAAATCCGCAGCGCGTATTAAAGAAGAAGATTTTATTGACAAGTTGTTGGTTGCCAATACTCACGATACGATCCTCTGCTTCTCCAGCCGTGGCCGCCTGTACTGGATGAAGGTTTATCAATTACCGGAGGCTAGCCGTGGTGCCCGTGGTCGTCCGATTGTTAACCTGTTGCCGTTAGAGCAAAATGAGCGAATTACCGCGATTCTGCCGGTGCGTGAATATGAAGAAGGGCTGTATGTCTTCATGGCTACGGCCAGTGGGACCGTGAAGAAGACCGCGTTGCAAGATTTCAGCCGTCCGCGCAGTGCGGGTATTCTCGCCGTTAATCTCAATGAAGGTGATGAGCTGATCGGCGTTGACCTGACTGACGGTAATAACGAAGTTATGTTGTTCTCCGCGGAAGGGAAGGTTGTTCGTTTTGCAGAGGATGCTGTTCGTTCAATGGGGCGTACAGCTACCGGTGTACGTGGTATCAAACTGAATGGTAAAGATAAAGTTGTTTCTCTGATTATCCCGCGTGGAGAAGGAGAAATTCTGACGGTCACTGAAAATGGTTATGGCAAACGTACCGCTGAAAACGAATATCCAATCAAATCCCGTGCAACGCAGGGGGTTATCTCGATTAAAGTCAGCGAACGTAATGGTAATGTGATCGGGGCAATTCAGGTTGAACCAACCGATCAGATAATGATGATTACTGATGCTGGTACGTTAGTGCGTACAAGGGTATCTGAAGTTAGCGTTGTTGGCCGGAATACTCAAGGTGTAACACTGATTCGTACCGCTGAAGATGAGAAAGTTGTCGGTTTACAGCGGGTTGCTGAGCCTGAAGATGATGAAGAGGGGCTGGCGGCAGAAGGGGAAGAATCGAAAAGTGATAACACCGATTTACCTGATGCTAACAGCAGCGAGTCAGTTGATCCGGTTTAAGTGAAGATATTTTTTACTTAATCAAGAAACAGGTACTTCGGTGCCTGTTTTTTTAAAGGGATTTTTATTGATATTGAAATATGCGATCGATGGGTCTTTGTAATCTTTAAACTCTGGTATATCTTGTCATTAATGACATTGAATAATGCTGGTTTTTATCAGGTAACCTTTTGAGATATCTTTCTTCTTTTCGTACATCGCTAAAAATATCCCGTTATCTTTTCCGGGTGCTTGGCTTAATGTTGTGGGTGTTAGGCGCTTTATTAACAGCTTTTTACCTGGTTAATATCTTTAATGAAGTCAAGTCGGATATTCGGCAAGAATACAATGCTAATTATGATTCCACACTCTCTTATGTGCGTCATACAGCAAGTATTCTGCGGGATATCCAATATATGACAGAGAAGCATTTACTGAATTCTAATGGAAAAAATGCTATTTTTGATTTTCCACATAATAGCCCGGCGTTTTCTTATCATCCTTTGAACCAAAGCGCTGACTGTCGTACTTTTCGCAACAACACTCATCGTTATTTAAATTCGTTGAATAACCTTATCTTCTATTGGAAAGATAATCTTGCGGCGCCTCAGGGGTTGAATCAGGTTTTTCTGGTGGGTACACAAAGTATGTGTATGGTGAATTTTTCTATCCGTAATACCTCGACTGAACCTGATACGTTGAAAAAAATAGTTTATGAAAATTCACGCAGGCTTATCAGCCTGAAAGAGCAAGGTAAAGAACGAAATGTTTATTGGGTTATACCGGGTGCAAGATCTGATAGCGGTCATCTCTACGTACTGGCGCCGGTATATGTCAATGGTCAGATGGTTGCCATGATAGGCATTGAACAATTCATCAGATTGGACTCTTTTATTCAAAGACAAGACCGACCAATTTCAATAACGTTATTGAATCGCAGTAATCAACCGGTGTTGCATTATCCAGCAAATGATGACTATAAACTTCATTATGCTGATTATCAGTTGGAAGCACCTTATTTTGGCTATGATGATAATTTTACTGATTTACTGTTAAAACGTCGGTTAATGCCATCTTCATTCAGTATCATTTATACATTGCCACTGAAAACTATTTTTGAAGGTTTTAAGCTACAGATTATTAGCAGTATTGTGCTTAATGTATTATCTGCTTTTGTCATCATTATCTTGGTGTATCTGTTTGAGCGGAAAATGTTTGTTCCGGCTGAAGAGAATGCCATTCGCCTGGAAGAGCATGAACAATTTAATCATAAAATTGTCGCTTCAGCGCCGGTTGGGATCAGTATATTGCGGGTCAGTGATGGGAGTAATATTCTGAGTAATGAGTTGGCTCATAATTATTTAAGAATGCTAACGTATGAAGATCGGGAACGCATTATTCATATTATTTGTGACAGAACCAGCAGTTATGTTGATGTCGTAACCAGTAATCATCATCATTTGCAAATCAGTTTTGTTCATTCCCGTTACAGGAATGAAGAGGTGGCGATTTGTGTTTTGGTTGATATTAGCGTCCGTGTACGGATGGAAAAATCATTACAGGAAATGGCGTTGGCATCAGAGCAGGCTAACTATTCTAAATCTATGTTTTTAGCTACCGTCAGTCACGAGTTGAGAACGCCGCTTTACGGTATTATTGGCAACCTGGAGTTATTACAAGCACATTCATTGCCTGCTGAATCTGTTCGTTTGCTATCAACGATGGATAACTCCTCCGCGCTGTTGCTAAAAATTATCAGTGATATTCTCGACTTTTCAAAGATTGAATCTAAACAGCTTAAAATTGAGTCTAGAGAATTTTCCTGTCAGGAAGTTATCTCTCATGTTATTTCTAACTACCTGCCGTTAGTGGTGAAAAAGTCGTTGACCTTGTATTGCTATATTGAACCGGATGTACCGGATTATATCTGCAATGATCCGGTTCGATTACAACAAGTTATATCTAATCTGTTAAATAATGCGATTAAATTCACTAATACTGGATGTGTCGTTATCCATGTGACGGTTGAGCGGGATTATTTATACGTCAGAATAAAGGATACGGGCGTCGGCATTTCTGATAAAGCGCTTGTTCAGTTGTTTGATCCCTTTTTCCAGATCATGCCTAATACGGAAAGCTCATCTCAGGGAACAGGGCTTGGTCTGGCGATTTGTGAAAAACTTATCAATCTGATGGATGGTGATATTGAAGTCATTTCACAACCACAGATAGGGAGTCTGTTTTCTATTCGCTTACCTTTATATGGCGCGAAATATAGGCCAAAAACTCAGTTGATAAATGAGTATCAGCGAAAAATCATCTTGGCTATACGTAATCTTTATCTGGAGGAGTTTTTACAGCGTTTTCTGGTTCATCATGGCTTACACACTATTTTATATAGTGGGCAAAGTACAGAGGGGAGTGAAATTATTATCAGTGATTTCCCGGATGCCGTGACCTCCCCGGTATATGGTTATATTGAGTTATCGACGGACTATATTGGCTCACCGGAGCAAATCAGAGAAAGCTATTGGTTACATAATACTTACCATTTACATGATTTGCCGGTAATGGTTGAGCGGCTGATTTCATCGAACCATAATGTGGTATTGAATACCGCCCCACCCGTTTTTCAGGCAAATACCCAATTTAATACTATTATGGTTCTGGTGGTGGATGATCATCCTATCAACCGCCGTTTATTGGCCGATCAGTTGAAATCTATCGGTTTTCAAACAGCGATGGCAAATGATGGATTGGATGCGTTGGAATATTTGAAAAAAGGGGGGATTGATATCATTCTGACGGATGTCAATATGCCCAATATGGATGGCTATGCATTAACAATGTATTTGCGGAATGATGGGTGTAAGCTGCCGATTATTGGTATTACGGCAAATGCACTGGCAGAAGAAAAACAACGCTGTATTGATGCAGGAATGGATGATTGTTTGTCGAAACCGGTTTCTCTGGTGACGCTCAGGCAGACACTGACGCAAATGATTTGAAACGATGATTTATACCCGTCATCTTTCAAGCTGCCTCTTTGTTGGCTGCACTCACTCACCCCGGTCACATAGTTATCTATGCTCCCGGGGATTCGTTCCCTTGCCGTCGCGATGCAACTTGAAATCCATTGGGTATATAAAACAATACCCGGTAGAAACAAATGGTTACCGGGCATCAGGACGACTTTCATATTAAAATAACGAACGGTATTTACTGAACGTGATTGCTCGTATCGATAGCGACAGAAGCCAGATAATTGAGTAATGCAATATCGTTATTTACCCCCAGTTTTACCATAGCCGATTTTTTCTGGCTGCTGATAGTCTTGACACTGCGTTTAAGTTTTTTGGCAATGTCTGTTACCAAAAAGCCTTGGGCAAATAGACGTATAACTTCACTCTCTTTTTGTGATAACGGTTTATCGCCATAGGGGGTTTTCGTCACTTTTTTCAACAGTTCAGAAACGCTGTCTGGCATAAACTTTTCCCCTTGATTCAGGGCCGTCAATACATCAGGTAAATCTGTTGGTGCTCCTTGTTTTAAGACAATGCCTTCAATATCAAGTTCGAGTACAGCACTTAAAATTGCTGGATTATTGTTCATGGTTAGAACAATGATGGATAGCTTGGGATAATGGCGTTTGATGTATTTAATCAAATTGATCCCATCGCCGTATATGTCCCCAGGCATGGACAGATCCGTGATCAGTACGTTTGCTTTAATACAGGACAGATTGTTGATCAATGTGGTCGAGTCTTCAGACTCAGCGACGACATTGATCCATTCAAGCCGCTCAAGTGATTTGCGGATGCCAAACAGGACAATCGGATGGTCATCAGCAATAATGACGTTAAGGTTATTCATCTTATTAGTTACCCTGCTGCAATAGCCTTTTGGTGAAGGATTCAAGACGGCTAATGCTATTCTTAATTTCTATTTTGTTACTGTCTGTTATGTGTTTTTCCAGTGTTTCGCAAGAAAGTTTGAGGAGTTCTAGGTCTAACATAGCAAAGACGCCTTTCAGGCGATGTGCTGTTTGCGAAAGCGATATCAGATCATATTGTTCTATATCAGTATACAGCTTATTAATATCTATCGGTACTGTCTCGACAAATAATTGTCGATAATCGCTATCAGTTAGCTGTTTTTGATAACTATTTATAACATTGCCAAAATCGTCATCGCTGATTTCATCGTTAAATGCGGACATTTCTAAATTTGCCGTGAATTCGTTAAAACTGAAACTTCTCTCAATTAATAACGAAATGGCATTGATAACCGCTTCACTCAGATTGTAGTTACATCGAATATAGTCAGGTTTTATCTGCTCAAAGCCGGCCAGATTATCAACCAGTAATATAGTCGATTTTGCCGAATCGTAGGGTTTATCCGTCAACATGATATCGTATTCCCGATTCATATTTTCTGGCTTTTTATCGAAGTAAACCGCGCCATAATGATGCAGATGATTTTGCACAATCTTACGGATCTCCGTATTGCTGATATCCAGCAAGGCAGTAATGTCTTCCAGTAGCGGTGGGCATTGGTCTTGGCCGATTATTAAGGGCAGACTGATAGCATAGTGCGTACCCAGGTTGGGTTTGCTGTTTATCGTAAAATGACCATTTAATTTTCTACATAATTGGTTACATAGATAAAAGGTCAGCCCTGAATTGGATTGATATTTATCACCTGTGGCTTTGCTTAAAAATGGATAATTCAAGTTTGTTAAATCTGTTGAATTAAGTCCGGCGCCTGTATCTATAATGTCGATTTGAATGTGTTCTTTGTATTCCTGAGAATAGTTAACGATGAGAGATATTTTGCCATAAGATGTAAGCGTGATTGCATAATTGACTAACATCAGGACGATCTTACTGATGGCAGTACTATCGCCAATAAATAGTGATTCAGGATTAATATTACAATGATAATAATAATTCAATCCTTTGTTATTCATTTTAGGAAACACTTTTTTAATAATATCCTCTAAAATGACTGATAATGAAAACGATTCATTTTTTGCTTGCCATTCACCTGACTCTAATTCATTGAGTAATGAAATATTCTCGATCCAGTCGGATATATATTTAGATTTAGTCAATAAATTATCGACGATACGAACACTATTTTCTTCTATAAGAATTTGTTTCAGTTGGTAAGCGATATGATCTAATTCCTTTATTGGTTGTTTTAATTCAGAACGAATGTTGGTCAACATAAAACGCCGAGCTTGTACACTCTTATCGTGTTCCAAATGGGCAAGTTGTAGACGCCGGCTAATTAATGCTTCCTGATCTTTATCTTGCAGTAAAAACAGATAAGTTTCTGGCAACAGGCGAATGTTGTACATGTTAATTTCATAGACTGAATCCTCAATTGAGGTTTGGATGACACCATGATGTTGCTTGGCCATCATCTTAATTTTATTTAAATCGACATTCGGCAACAGATGGTCGGCGATGTTATTGCACATAATTATCTGATTGACTGAGAAATCATAAATCAATAAGCCAATGGGGATATTGGAGATAATATCGTGACTTAACGCATCCTTGACTTGTAGCTCGTGGCTCATCAGGGCATTTGGCGCGATATATTTTCTACGAATGTAAATAAGCCCACCCAAGGACAGGATAATAAAGACTGAATCAGCCAGTAACAACCAGATGTTTCTGTATAACAAATCGATTAGCAAATCTTTGAGTGATATCCGATACAACAGTTTGTATTGCGTACCTTTAAGTGATTGAGAAAATTCGAGCCAGAAACCATTTTGTGAAATATTGACTTTATTGATTTCATTAGGGGGTTGTTCGTCATCCGACAATAGACTGAAGTTGGCCGCTGCCATATCCATAGGAAGAAGGTGGCAAATAGGCAAATCAAAAGCGATAACTGTTGCCAATTGACCCGGTGAATTGAATGTCGCCCGATAAGTATAAAAATAGATATTTTCGCCATTTAACTTACGGATTGATGAAATATTTTCCCGTTCATCTAACGCGGTGGATTGCATTAGCATTTCTGAACGTTTTGATTCGGCAGTCAGTGTGAGATAACTTTCTTTAAATCTCAATTCCGGTTTAAGAATCGAGTGAGTGGTTATCAGAAACAGACTGTTATCTTTACCATTCAGATAGTACATAGAGTTGAATTCATTGCGGGTGCCCCACAAAATCTCCATATAATTGGAAAGGCGTTGTGCCAACTCTACACTTGCAGTGTTGTGGTGACCAAAAATAATCGTGTCGATAGTTTGATAACGATTCTCAAGCCAGTAAACATCAGGTCGTAGCTTCATCGGTGTGACGAGTTCTGGTGGTTTAAAAGATGCGCTATTGGCTTGTTTAAAGACAGAGTTAGCGTGGTAACGATAATCTTCTATCTGTAATACAATTTTGGTTGCAACACTATTTAGCGCATATTTTTTCCCCATTAGCCAGGCATTGAAGTAGTTATAGCTGTATAAAAACAGGGAAACAAAAAGCAGAATAATGAACAGACCGTAGTAACGGTTTATGGTTGATGAATTAATAGAAAATTGTTTGTTATACATTCGTTGAGTAAAAGCCTTAATAATTGCTTGGCTGTTTAGCGAGCTCGTTAAATTGGTGAATCTTATGATTCAATGTATTTAGGCTAATTTTAGCAGGATCAGGGCTGGAAAGGATATTGTAGATTGAGGATTGAGCGGATAGTAAAAAAATTACAGAATTTTTACGATAGAGACTAGACATATTATCATGTTAAGAGCATAATCCCGCGTCATGGAAGGATGGCCGAGCGGTCGAAGGCAGCGGTCTTGAAAACCGCCGATGGGAAACCATCCTAGAGTTCGAATCTCTATCCTTCCGCCAAATAGTGACCCTACGCATTTTCTGTGCGTAGGGTTTTTTTATTTCCATATGCCATTCAGATAATAATTAATCCATTTTCATAACGATAAGATGGTTATCGTCTATTGAGCGGTAAATGATGGGAATGAAAGCTCGCAGCCCGGTTGACCTGAAATCTATCAATTTCCAATGAGTAAAAGTGTGTGTAGTGGTTTCCGGTCGCGAGTTGTGTCTGTAATTTATGGGGTGTCCACGATTTATTGACAAGAATGGTTTTTCAGGACAGATTCTTATTCAATAAAACCGTGGAAGGTGAGAAATTAAACTTTTTTAATTGGATTTGAACAGCATAGTTACAGCGGTTACGAACATAATAATAGCCGCGCCTTTAAATAAAATCCGTTGTGCCCGTTGGCTTGATAATAGATGTCGAATACTGAGAGCGCCGAGAATAAATACCGCTCCTACGCTGAATAAGACAAAAACCGTCAGTGGTACTAACATGAGTCCCCAGTTTTGCAACGAGATAGATTCCATGTTAATCACCAAAGGTAATAGTGCGAGATAGAAGGCGATCGTTTTAGGGTTACTTAACGTTAGAGTGAGGCCAGATAACCAAGCCGCAGCCAACTCTTTTTTCTTAATGGGTTGGTCTTCACCAATGGGCTGATGATCGGCAAACCAGAACTGCCACGCCAGATAACCCAAATATAATGCGGCACCCCATCTCACCACAACAAATAAGGTGTCAAAACTGCTCGCGATAATGGACAAGCCAAAAACCGCAAAGGATAAATAAGTGAGATCACCAATAATCAGGCCAAACAACACACTAAATCCCGCTAACGCGCCATTACTCACACTTCTGGCAACCAATGCGGCTATTCCCGGGCCTGGTATCGCCGCAGCAACAGTCAATGCCGCTGTATAGGTTACTATTTGGGACACTTCTAGCATATCTTTCCTCTCAAAATAACACTTTGAAGTAACAGAACATAGAAATGTCACTTGCGTATGCAAGTGACAAATAAGGGCTCTTTATAGACAATAACGACATTTTTCTAATGTTGAACGTCTTAAGTTTGGCCTATTTTCATCCAAAACAGTTAAGACATTTTTATTAGTTGTCGAATGACTTCCCGAGAAAATACCATATCTTGAACCGCCAAACCAACGGATTGAAAGAGAGTCACACCCTGATCGCACAAATTGGAATGAGATTGAGAAACAGTACCAATTTCTATCCCAATGTCTGACCCGTTAATAATACCTTTCTCCCTTGCCTTAATAACAGATTGAGAGGCGGCAAGTACCGATTCATTGGAATCAGTAAATAGGGTGGTATTGTTATACATATCTTCGCTGAGTTCCTGGAATCCCAGTGCCGAAGCGCCAATGGCATTGACATGACATTTAACCGGTAGCGCTTTTCTATTGAGTATCGGGTCACGCGATGCCGTGGTTGTGCAAATGATGTCACTATTGAGTACCGCCTCAGCAGGTGAGGCTTTGATCGAAATGGGAAGATTGAGCGTTTTATCACACCATACAGCAAATTCTCGGCATCTTTCTGCATTACGACCCCATAAAGTGACTTCTCTAATCGGGCGTACATATAACATGGCTTGCAAATGTGCTTTTGCTTGTAAGCCAGTGCCAAGTATCGCTAACCGGCTAGCATCCTTTGCGGCGAGAAGATGGGTTGCATAAGCAGAAGCGGCGGCGGTGCGGATTTCTGTAATAGCGCCGGCATCCACCGCGGCAATCCCTGAAACACCTGGCTCGTCGTAAACCAGCACACTACCGATATGTGAAGGTTTATCGCTATTGCTTTGAAATCTCACTACCACCGACTTTAACCCAAACCCTTTGTATGGACCCTCCTTAATATAAATTGGCATGGTGCCCATTAAACCGTCTTCACCTTTAACGATATTGCGCAAAGGTTGCTCTACTTTTCTTTCCGATTGCAATTTAAATGCTATTTCACTTAGCTTAAGACTAAGTTCCATTGTCAAATAACGCGCAACGGTTTCTTTATCGACATAAAGCATATTGATGCCTTTCAAGATCAGTTAAAGGTCGTCCAGCTTGAATTTATCATCAATCTCGGTTCCGGCAATGCTATTGAGAATTGTCGACATATTCTTTTGAGAAACGCCTAACACAACATCTAGCATATTCTGTTTGCTGAAACCACGGCTTAGGAATAGATCAATAGCACTTCTTTTCAATTGTCCCCGGCAGTAGATAACCTCTATGGTAAATTCACGCAGTGCCAATAATCGAGGGGAGAGATCGTCGGTTTTTTCAATCAATGCTTTAACTATCTTTTTGTCCACACCATTATGAATTGCAATATAGCCGTGTGCCTGAACCGTGTAATTACAACCATTTTCTACTCCGGTTGTAATCCACACAACAGCTTTTTCCTCTTCATTCAGTGAACTATCAATAAATAGGTCGTGTGCTCGTTGGTAAGCAGCTAATAGTGAAGGAGATTCTGACATATAACCACTTTGGTTAGGTATCCAGCCAAAATCATTAATAGAACTTTGAAGTAATTTTTTACTTTTTTCAGGTGTGGTAGTAATGGTGTGTAGAGTAAGTAAAGACATAATAACCTCTGTATATTGAAATTTTAAAAAGATCTATATATTTGCCTATTTTAAAGCAACATTAGCTTTTATGAGGCTGTAAATACCGACCAAAGCATTTGAATTGGTCGAATATGAGAAATAAATTTTAAATTGTGTAATTTTGCTGCCACTTCTGTCGTGAGTGCGGCATCTACCTCTGAATTAGCGACTGCTTTTGCGGCTGAACTGGTTGAGTCTTTAAAAATGATATCTGCAATTTTTAGATTATCAGGCAACAACTCTGGGATTAAAGCCTTTGGTGCCGGATGAGTTGCAATGACGATATTATCTGTAGTTAATTCATCACGAATAGCGATACCGTAATTAGGCGTGTAGTTTAAAAATGCGGATGACAAGTTAAACCTGTTATCCATATAAAACTCACTGATATTGTAATAAGCATTGGCTACCACCAATGCCTGACAGTTATTTAAAATAATTTGATTACTTGCTTCTTCGTAAGTGTTACATAAAACAACTTGATAACTTCTGGTGACTTTATTTTTGATGGCAAATTCACCAAAACGAATAGCGGATTGTTCACTACTTGTGCCTGACGGGCCTAAGGTAGCAATATTTAGAACATCAAATGTATCTTTGTAGAAACTAAAAAAAACACATTCCATGATGTTTCTCCTGGAATTACACTAATAAACCGGATTTAACCAATGTGAGAACTTATCTATTCTGCCTCTGATTATTTCTTGATAATCTTTGGCAATAACATTAGCTATAGAATCTTCTTTTTGTCTATATGACACATCGTCTATTTTTGAAACAATTGATATTTCAAGGCCAGTGCCTGTTAAAAAACAGCCATCTGCTTCATAGAGATCCTTTTGTTGAATTTCTGACTCAATACAGGGAATATTGCGGAATTGACAAATATCGAAAACAGATTGTCTGGTTATTCCATTAAGAATGCCGGCGCTAAGCGATGGTGTAATAACGCAATTATCTTTTACAATAAAAACATTTGATGTGCTTGCTTCTGCGCACATGCCTTGTTCATTCAGCATGATAGCATCATCAAATCCGTTTTCTTTGGCATCTTCATGAGCAAGTGCGGAATTAACATAAGTGCCAGTAATTTTGGCAGATGATGGAATTGCCGCATTTGATACACGTCGCCATTTTGAAATAAGACATGTAAACTCTGTTTTTTTGGCGTAAGCGCCCATAGGTAAAGCGTTAATACAGAGGGTTGAATTTACACCACTTAGCTTAACGCCAAATTTCTCGCCCGGCATTAACGACTTTTTAAGCACTAATGGCCTGATATAAATATCTTGTTTGAAACCATTTTTAATGATGATGTTTTTGGTAATATCGGTTAACTCCTGACTGGTATAGGGCAATTCAATTTTTAATGTTTTAGCTGATTGAATTAACCGTTCATAGTGCTCATGCACTCTAAATAGATTAAGTTGGTTATTGTCTTGATCCCAATAAGCTCGGATTCCCTCAAATGTACCGGTGCCATAATTTAAAGCTTGTGTATTGGCAAGAAAGGTCGCATTGCTAAAATTGAGATATTCCCCGTCTAGAAATACGATCCAATCTTTATTCACTGGGCTAACGATATTGTTTGTCATTTATTGGCCCTCTTGTTCATGATCTCTAAAGCTGAATTTCGCTCAATATTGTTGGTATCATCTCTCAGATCATGGATGCGTGCTGCTTTCCAGCTTACCATTGCCGCGGTTCCAATCAGTCCACCGACATCTCCTACATGGATATCAACGTTCATATTGAATTTGGATTCCATTTTTTGCTTTATCTTACTAATGAGTGACGCATCATTTAATTCGTCACTCGGTTCTAAAGTGATCTTGAGCTCATCTGTACCGGCTGTATTGTTGATTTCAATAAAGTATTCAAAACAATATTCGAGTTCTTCAAAGATGGCATTTTCAATATCAAAAGCATAGACATTAGCATTGTTTAATACTAATACATCTTTTACCCGGCCGATGGGTTCTATTTCCCATTGATTTAAGCCTATTGCTTTGCATCGAACCATATCCCCGGTTTTATATCGAATCAGAGGTTTATTCCCTTTATATAAATGGGTAATCACTAATTCACCCGCAACGTGATTATCACCAACATTGAGTTTTTGCTGAGTAAAAGGGCAAATGAGTTCGTAATAATTGTTATATGGAATAGTAATAAGCTTATTGGTATTGTTACAAGCCGCCAGAATTGATGTTTCTTGTGAGGCATACATACAGTTGTAAATTTTAGCGCCCCAATTCCGAGATAAGTTTGTTAATCTATTTGGCGTAATAAGTTCGCCAAGCACTAAAATGATCTCGATACCTAATTCTTTTGCATCACATGCATTTTTCCGGCAATATTTTAACAACTCAGCGGCGACCGCAGGTGTGCAAACTAAAGCGGTTATTTTGAGGTCTTGTATCAGCCTGAGTACTCTGTGCATACCAACAACGGGCGAACGAGGCCACATTTTGATAACGGTATGCCCTAAACTGCGAAATACATCTTCAAATGTATCGCCAGTGGAGTGTAATTCCGTTGGACCCATCACGCCAATAATGTGTTGTTTGCCTTCTTGATTGAAAATAGACTCATATTGCAGAGTCAGAAAACTGTTATTGACTAAAGAGTCTATTTCATTGCGAGGACAAGGCGTTGATGGCCCCGTCGTCCCTGTGGTTTCATAATATACCCAAGCGTTACTTAGGCTATCTGACGATATCGTGTTTCCCGCCTTACTTAGATCTGATTTTGTAGTAAAGGGAAGTTTTCCAATCAATGAGGATAAATTTTCATCATCATTTGGGTTTATTGCATCTAGACGATCTTGATAGAAAGCTGACCCATTTTTCGTATAATTTATAACTTCTTTTAATTTTTCGTATTGTATTTTTTCCAATGTGGAGATATTTATCTCGCCAGACAGATATTTTTTTAGCTCGGTAAGGTATTTCATACCTAATTCATGAAGTTCATTTCTAAAAATGGAATACATATATATTACCTGGTTATTTATAAAGTGGTAAGTTGCCAGTGAGTTTATTGATATCTTTCTTTGGTCCAACTATGCCAATTCCAGATAACTTCAATTCATCCGAATGCTCAGAAGATAATTTTCCTTCGTATTCCTCATATGTTCTGCATGATTGTGCTAAACAGGAAAAAGGGCTCAATTTAAAATTATCGTTAGATTTTAATTCATTATGAATAGCATCCAGTACATCATGACTTGCTTTCAAAATAGGCAAAGGCGTTTTAATGACACCGGGATAACAAATGCTATCTTTACTAAAGACATCGTGTCCTACAATCCCGTCGATATTTCTACCCATTGAAACACTAATGACGCTCAGTGCATTCATGGCTAACCCAAGCGGCAGACTATCAGCGATAACGACGACACTTTTATGTAGGTTTTCGTCAAACTTCATACGACTTTCCTATTAACTGAGTGAAATTTATCAACTTATTTATATCGATAATAATATCCGAGACTGTCCATGTACTTATTTCTTTCCATAGCACCACGCCTTTTATATGATCGGGGTGATGCATGTATATGTCCAAGTCTTCGTAACTTTCAAAGTAACCAATTAAACTAAAGTCAACTGATTGCTTTCTGTCTACCGTACTGCGACCACAAAACCATCCTTTTATTTCACTTATCTCATTTATATGATTTAAAGTCATCTTCTCGGCTAATATAGCCTTTTCACTATCCCAGCTTATTCCATCCTTGAAGGTAAATAAGACTTGATGTGCAATTAAGTTATTTTTTCCCAGCATAATTCACCTCATAATTAATAATTTGAGTTATAATAACCTATAGAAACGATCTGATTTATACCTAATATTAGCGCATGCCTGATTTAGTTTTTTTGATTTGCATCTAATTTAAATAGCACATTGCATTTATAGCAGTCAACTATTTCCCTATGGTAATAATTTAAGGAAGAGTGGCAATATTGTGATTCTGGCAATGATAAGAAAGCTGTTATGGCTTGCCTTTGGCTTATAAAAAACACGCTCAATTTGATTCCGCTTACGCCTTGAAAATATGTTTTGTCGCCTTGTGTTCTACCGTATTTTGAGTATTTGCTTTTTAACATGTTGACAGATCCTCATATTGTTTGGAGACAGGTTATTTTGGATATTTTATCTTCCACTGCCGACAGACGATCAGGCTATTTTACGACCAGTGGCTATTTTCTATATAGGTAGCAAAGATAATAAAACATTTCGTTGTTATTTCTGATTTGTCAGTAAATGACCCGTTTTTTTGATGTTGAAAATAACCAGCTCATCGGCTGTATTTTGATAAAAAACTACAGCAATTCAGAGCATTCGAGGCAGTAGTCTTGCGTTAATGGGCTTTCAAGTCATGGTATATAGTTGAGCATGGCACTCATGATGAGTGTTTTGGTGATATTTTTGAATCATCTATTATTTCTGCTTGATTGTTTGCAATGAGTTGTAATATACTTCGCTCGCTTTCGGGGGCTAGCCCTGAAACACGCCGGCTTAGCTCAGTTGGTAGAGCAACTGACTTGTAATCAGTAGGTCACCAGTTCGATTCCGGTAGCCGGCACCAAATCAAATAAGAAGCCGTTATTTTTTCAGAAGATAACGGCTTTTTTCTTGCTTGATAGCAGGTAACGCTGTTTATATATCCAGTTTATTCTGCTATTTTCCATGACAATTTCCCGCCAAAACGAGTTTCTGAATTCATAGCATGGTTAAATTTACGGTTAAGCTGATCGGAATAAAACCCCGTAACTAGAAATATAAGATAGCAAATTTTTAGATGATATCGATTTATTTTCGCGGGTAAAAACTAACAGAGAAAAATATTAGCATTTTGGATATCTGTTTTCCAGACGTGAAAAAATATTTGCTATAGGTGTGTATCCATCTATTCGTCTGGCGAGAGCTGAAAATAAGATGGGATAGGGTGAGTAGGAAATAGCATAGGTTTAAAAATCTCATTGTTCAGCAGAGGATATATCTGACAGTGTTAAAACTTTTCACGTAGATATTTACCTGATAATCGGTAATTTATCGTTAGCAACATTAATCCTGTGGATATCTTAAATTTTTTACCTGATCTGCTGGCGATATTTCGAATAGGGTTGTTACGATCTCACATTGGCACCCGTTTCGTTGTCCATCACCCTGTAAACAGGCCGATTTCTGTGTCTTCGGCATAGGTGTGGGCACCATTCTTAATCGGCATTTTATGACGGATTTCAAAGTTGATTAAAAATATTTTTTACACTCAAATATCCATGAGATAAAAAATTTGTGCTATTTTTTATTTAATGCATTTTTCATCTCATAATAAAAAGGGGGTGTTATGTTGCTTGAAAACTTCTGATAAATAATAAAGAGCATGCGTGTTGCTTTAGGTGCTAAGCGTTTTAAAGGAAGGTACATTAGAGGATTAAATGAAGATTATAAATTTGTATAATAAATACGTAGATGAGGAAGAAAAACACTTTATGGTCATCCGTGTTAATAACGATATTTATGTGTTTTCCTCTGAAACTAAGCTTGGTCAAGAATAGGGGTTATTTACTATTTCTATTTAATAGACTAAGTAAACAGGTGTATTTAAACGATGTAGTTACGTAACAGAGAAACACAAAAATAGAGAATGAGAAATTTGTTATAATGCCGAATGCATGGATGCATGAGACCAGCATGAAAATAATTTTTACTACTCTTTGTTACTAAAAGTTAAGGTCAAAATATATGCGCAATATTCAACAAGTTTTAGAGTGTTGGGGTGGTTGGGTTGATGATGCCACTGGTGTTAATTGGCCACCGATCGCTGCTGGATTTAAAGGTCTGATTGCGTCAACTCGTTCATTACGTCCTTCCTGCTGTGATAACGATGGCTTGATCATTGATGCTTGTATCGCAAAGTTGCAGACGGTCGATAAGTCTGAAGAAATTGAAGTTTTATTTATGTACTACGCTTTAAGGCTTTCCAAACGGTCCATCGCGCGTTTAATTAAAGTACCTGATATTGAAGTCCGTTCCCGGTTACAGAAGGGAGAAAGTTTTGTTCAGGGATGTTTGGCTATGCTCGATATTAAGTTAGAAATGGATGATGAAATACAAAAACACAAAAAGCTTGTGCGTACGCAAAAAGCTATGGTAGTGTACTAATCAGTTAAAGTTGCGAATAAGCCCTGATAGAAATATCGGGGTTTTTTTCATTTGAATATTTGCAGGTAATGGGGAAAATAGGGCTTAACCCACATCAAATTCAGTTTAAAAAATTCATGCTATCCAATGAACTCTGTTTGGTATGAGTGAACCTTAAGTATCTTCTTAATTGCACTCTGATAAATAAGTGAAAATTTAAATCATAATTGTCGAAGGTCGCACTGTGTTGCGGCCTTTTTTGTATTTGCCGTCGCAAATTGCTTACGTATATTTTTTACCTTTTTTGCGATTGGTATCCCGATTAAATCAATCATAACTCGGTGTTGGGAACTAAGCCTTCAGCAAAGCTTGGTTTACCCAAGCACAGGGTGAGTTATTGCTGTTTGATGGAGGTATTTTTGATGAGTAACGGTAGTGATAAAGCGGGTTGGTTAACACCTGTCACGCTTGGGCCTGAGTACGATGATGAGCTGGAGCACATACTGAGTCGTTGGCTAGGCGGTGTTTCTGGTTTGCCTGACGATAAAGTGCGTTCTCGATGGACATCAGCACAACTGCTCCAGTTACCGGCAGATGATGACGGGTGCGATTTTGTTATTACGGATTTTATTTCGGATGCCTCGCCTGCTTTTGAGAACCAGACTGACGAAGGGACCAAGTTATGGCGTCATGAGGAAATTGTGTGCTTGATCTCCTTTTATGGCCCGAACAGCCAGCGGTACGGTACCCGTTTTCGTGATGGCGTGGCGGTCAGTCAGAACAATGATGAATTGGAACGTTTCGGTCTTTCAATCGACAAACTCAGCCGGCTGACTGCTTTACCGGAACTTATCAATAACCAGAGGAGGCGTCATTATGAGATGACGATCACCTTGCGGCGAAAAGTGGTGCGTGAATACGGTGTGAAATCACTGGTGGAAGCACCTGTCAAATTTTTAGGAGATTAAATTATGCAGGGTTTACCTGTTTCAAACATTATCAATGTCACGTTGAATATGGCTCCTCATGCGGCTCAATCCCGGAACTTTGGGGCGTTACTGATCATCGGTGCAAGCAACGTGATCAACCCTCACGAACGTTTACGCCGGTATTCGGATATCGATGGTGTCGGTGCTGATTTTGGACTGACTTCACCAGAGTATCAGGCCGCGGCGCTTTATTATTCCCAGTCACCCCGTCCGGTTGATTTATATATTGGTCGGTGGGCTAAGGACAATGTGGTCTCCTCTTTACAAGGGGCGGTATTGACTAAACAGCAGCAAATGATGAGCAAATTTACCGCCGTCATCGATGGTTCCTTTAAATTGACGATTAACGGTAAAGAAACGGTATACAGCGGTGTCGATTTGAGTAAAGAGACCAATCTTAATGGCGTGGCCCAACGGATAGCGGATAAGTTAAAAGATTGTTCAGTCACATATGATAGTTCTTCTTCGCGTTTCGCTATTATGCCGAATTCTGTAGGTGCGGTTGGCTATGTTTCACCGGCAACGACGGGAACTTATATTGGTGATTTATTAAAGCTGGACGAAATATCGGGTGCTACCGCTATCGAATCTACCAAAGCAGAAACCATTGCTGAGGCGGTGGCGGCACTGGGATCGGTATCCAGTGGCTGGTATGGGTTGGTTATCGCTGATGACTCGCTGACGGATGAAGATATTCTCTCTGTTGCTGATTACATTGAATCCGCATCTGTTTCCCGCATCTATGGACATACAGCGCAAAAAGCGGATGTCTTGGATGCTGATGTTAAAACTGATATCGGCTCAAAATTAAAAGAGAGAAACTATCAACGCACACTTTGGCAATATTCAACCGGTAAATCCTACACGGTTGCTTCGCTGTTGGGCCGTATGTTTACCGTCAATTTCAACGGCAATAACACCACCATCACCTTGAAATTTAAACAGGAACCCGCGGTAACCGCAGAAAACCTCACCGCAACGCAAGCCAATGTGTTGAAAAGGATGAATGGCAACGTTTTTGTTAAATACAGCAATGATACGGCCATTATTCAGGAAGGTGTCATGGCGAATGGGGATTTCATTGATGAGCGCCACGGTCTGGATTGGTTGCAGAACTATGTTCAGAACAATCTTTATAACCTGCTTTACACCAGTACTAGCAAGATCCCACAGACTGATGAAGGTGTGACCCGGCTAATTACCAATGTTGAACAGTCACTGGCTCAAGCGGCGACAAATGGATTAATCGCTCATGGTGTATGGGGTGGCGATCCGATTGGTGGGTTGGATACGGGCGCAACATTAACCAAAGGTTACTACGTTTACGCACCGCCAATTGCGACACAGGCACAGGCTGATAGAGAAGCCCGAAAAGCACCGGTTATTCAGTGTGCAATCAAATTAGCCGGTGCTGTCCACTATGCTGATGTCATTATTAATGTAAACAGATAAGGGTTGAAAATGGCTACATATTCTTTTCTTGATGTTTCCGCTTCTATTACCGGAGTTGGCGGCTCTTTTGATCTTGGTAACGGTGCCGCGCTCTCTGATGAGGGGATTACAGTCACCATGTCGGAGAGTAAAAACACCATGACCACCGGTGCAGACGGAGAAGTCATGCATTCATTGCATGCAACCAAGTCAGGAACTATCACCGTTAATTTACTTAAGACGAGCCCGGTAAACGCTAAATTGAACGCGATGCTCAGCACACAATCGCTTTCATCGTCGGCATGGGGTAATAACGTGATTGTTATTCGCAATAAACAAAGTAATGACATTGCTGTTGCTCGCTCTGTCGCCTTTCAGAAACAACCGGATTTGCAGAATAACAAAGCAGGCGGTACCGTTTCTTGGGTATTTGATTGCGGAAAAATCGACATCATGTTAGGCACATTCTAACCAGCTTACTTCACAACCATTTAAATCACCTTTAAATTTGCCGCAGCATTTGTCTCTATTTTTACGTCGGACTTATGCTGCGGTAGTTTGAGCGAGCTTGAGGATAAGTGATCATGGAATTTGAAATTGATGGCAAAAAATATCGCAGTGGTAAATTGAACGCTTTTCAGCAACAAGATTTAGCGGTGGCTTTAGCGCCGGCTATTCCGGCACTTGGACCGCTGATGAAAAAGATTGTGACAGCTAAAAGTGATGATGGAGTGACGGGCTTTGAAGCAGTGCTCCCCTATTTGGTGGAATCCATCAATGCATTAGGAAAATCCAACCGACATGAAATTAATGATATTTGCTTATCAGTGGTTTCTCGTGAACAGAATGGTATCTGGAACCGGATTTATGAACCTGATGGACAGGTATTGATGTTCGATGACATCAACGGCTTCGAACTGTTGAAAATTGTCGGTTTTATTATTCGAGACGCATTGGGAAATTTTTTTCCCGCCCCATTAGAGAGTGCAGTGTAATCTCAGGACAAGCCAATTTAAATTTTGAAACCCTCCCGAAAGGGCGTGATTATCTGTTACGCCCGGTCATTGCGGGCATGTGCCGTTATGAATCATTGAAAAACAGCGTTCTTGATCTGGCTGATATTGCATTGATGAATGATGCCCTTGATGTTAAATCGGAAAATGAGGCCATGATAGAGAGGTGGCGAAATGAGCAATGACGTTGAAACAACTAAAGATTTCCTGATATCGCTGAGGTTTGATGTTGATGAAGTGGAACAGCGTAAATTTATGGCTGTTATCACCGAAGTTACGTCTGGCATTCTCAAAATGAGGGCGGAAATTGAAAACGCAACATCAGTTGTGGCCAGTTTTATCACCCAAATAGCTGACGGATTGGATAAGTTATACGGGAAGTTGCAAGAAACAGACGCAGTGGTTGAAAAAATTAAATCTATCAATGAGGAAAGCGTCCGTCGAGCTGTGGGAGGTGTAGAGAAATTTCTGCCGAGCATTAATGCTCAATCTCATGATACAAATGGTCGCCATTTTAATACTGCCTCCTTGGTCGCATCAATGAATGAGCAGTTATTAAAAGCAACAACGGATTGTGCTAATCAAAATACCAGCATACTTGATAGTGATGACATATTTAATGCCATTGAGGAATTAGTTAAATGGTTAGATAAAGGAGAAATTTCTGCGAAAGGTTTATTGGCGACATTGAATGAATTATGGAAATTTACAGGAAGAAAAATTGTTCTGGGTGTATTATTTGATTTTAATAGTCGGTTAAATGCATTACAGGAAGAAGCAAAGAAAAATCACGAAACAGTGGCTGAAACATTGTCGCGGCGGCAAAGAGAGTATGATAAAAATAAAAAACCACTTATAACATATGATCAACTCGATAATTGGATGTCAACACATGGGATTTATCTTGCTTCTGACTTGACTCCATTTTTCAGTAAAGATAAATATGAAAAATACCAAGAACAAATTGATGGTAAGAAAACGATAATCCACAAAGAATACAGCCAAAAAGTTGCTGATATTTCCAGTAAAGTATCAGAACGATCAAGTAAAACGAAAAAGAAGCGAAAGACTAAGCAATTAAATAAAGATCATCTTAAGGCTGGTATTGTTGAACATCACGATGCGCCTAAGGAATTCAATACTCCAGTTAATCAACCAACGAATATTTTTAATAGTGAGCTTACAGCAGCAAAGCTAAAGAAATTAAAATCTTCACGAGGAGTACGGAATAACAATCCATTAAATATGAACTTTGTACATCAGACAGGGGCAGTGCTTGAAGATAGTCCAAAGCCCAGATTTGCTCAGTATCCAGATGCTTATAGTGGATTAAGAGCTACTGCTCATCAGTTGACGCGTTATTTTCGTGGTAAAACCACAGGAAAAAAGCTACAGACTATTGCAAGTATTGTCCCGACATGGGCACCAAAGAAAGATCATAATAAAACCAAACAGTACATTGCCAATGTGTCTAAAATGATGGGAGTTTCTAAGGATACGTTCCTTGATCTCACTGATCCTGATGTGATGCAACGGCTGATTAATAGCATGATGATAGAGGAAAGTGGTGGTAATCCCTATTCACCAGAATTTATCAGGAAGGCGATTATGGCAGAGTTACAGCCAGCGAATAAAGCGCCAAAGCAGGCTGGACATTTAAATCATGTCGCTCATTCTTTGCAGAATATTTCCATTGATCACCGAATGATCAACGGGGCGGTAACCAATATCAACGGTATGATGAATCATCAGGGGTTGACTCCCTTTTTATTACATCGTGCGCCAATATCTGCCGACAATAATATACCGGGAATAGGAGAGGTCAATTATCATATTGAAGTCAACGGTGTTGAATCCCCCAGAGAAGCAGCAAGGCTGACCGGAGAAACGGTAGAACGTACTCACAGTATGCTGCTTCGAAATATGCAAACACAGGTGAAATAACAATGGATATATTATCAGTCATGTTTTCTCAGCAAAAGAGAAAAATAGGTGTTATTGTACCGAGTGTCGTTATTTCAGAAACCCATACCGATGTATCGAATATCACCGATCATCCGGTCCAGCAGGGGGTGACATTCAGTGATCATGCTTATGACAGCCCATCGGAAGTAAGAATGGATTTAGGTTTTGCGGGTGGAGGTTCGCTGCTTGATGTTATTGATACGACAAAAGTATTTGATATTTCTACCGGGCTGAGCCTTGGAACCAGTCCGCGTGATATATATCAACAGCTACTTGACCTGAGGGCATCACATAAACCGTTTGATGTCGTAACGGGAAAGCGCTTATATAAAAATATGTTGATTAAAGATATCAGTGTCACAACGGATAAAACCAGTGAAAATGTTTTATCGGTGGCTTTAAACCTACGTGAAATTGTTATTGTTGAAACATCACCGAATAAGGCCGCGCCGGCGGAAAATATGAAAAATCCTGAAGATACAGCACCTGTCGTTAATATGGGAGCCAAAGTCACGGTGAAGCCATCAATGCCAAAAATTATTCTTGATTTTATTATAGAGCGAGGTAAGAAATGGCTAGGGTTGTAGAAATTCCTTTATCACCTCAAAATCAGCAATTCGATATTCAGCTCAATGGCATTAACTATAAAATGAGATTAATGTGGCGTGATATCGCGGGTTGGATTTTGGATATTATGACGCCGGACAGTGAATTTATCGTTACAGGTTTGCCGTTGGTTTTTGGGATTGACTTACTGGAACAATATCGTCATCTTGGTTTTAACGGCTCATTAATTTTTTATGGTGATATAAATCAGGAGAAACCTTTCAGGAATAATCTTGGTAAAGAGGACAGGTTATACTTTGTAATAAGTTAACTTGATGAGAGTAAGGAAAAATATTTTTAATGATTTACTACATACGCCGCTTAATTGCGGTTCTTTCATTTCTATTAATTAGGTGAACTATGTCAAAACAATGGATAAGAGAATGCCACCTTATCGTTGTAGACAAAGATGGCGAAAAGGTCAATTTATCAGATCTGAAAATCACATTTAACATTAGCAGAACGGAATCTTCCAATCCTGCTACCGGTATTTTTACTCTATATAACCTCAATAACGAAACCAGTAATAAATTACGTAAAAATGAATTTAAAAAGATTAAATTTGTGGCGGGTTACAAGGAGAACTCAGGACAAATATTCTCAGGCCAAATTCAATACACGTATGTAAAAAGGGACAACGCAACGGATACTTGTGTTGTGATTCATGCAGCGGACGGGGATGAAGCTCACAATTACGCGACCGTGAATACCACCATTGCGGCTGGATATTCGCAAGCAGATTTAGATCATTTGCTAATGCGTGATATTGCTAAATATGGCATTACGGCCGGTCTACGCCCTGAATTCAGTAAATCAGCATCCCCCAGGGGAAAAGTACTTTTTGGCATGCACCGCAATGAAGTTTCTAATTTGGCAAAACAATGTGATGCTAATTGGCGCTATGAGGATAACAAACTACATATTGTACCCAAAAATAAATACTTAACTGAAGCCATTGTCCTGACTTCAAAAACAGGTCTTATTGGTATGCCTGAACAAACTATTGGTTCAGGTATTAACGTTACCTGCTTAATTAACCCGAATATCCGCCCCGGGACATTAATCCGACTGGATAACCGTTCAATCAAACCGGTTGATCCGGCGACTAAACAAGCTGCTCAATCTGGTGATCATAAGGATGCAAAAACCCAACCGGCAATGTTGGATGCTGATGGTGATTACATTGTCTTCAATGTGGACTATTCCGGTGATACCCGCGAAACAGAGTGGTACATGACAATCATGTGTATCGCCAAGAGCGATCACACTTTGCTGAATCAATCAACTCACCATAAGGATAAGGCAGAGAGCGAATGATAAATACTGACGAACGACTCAATAGGCCCGAAGCGGTCTTTTTTGCTATGCAAGAAGTGATTAGCGCCGGATTGTATGTCTCCTTGCCTTGCATTATTCAATCATTTGATGCTGATGCAGTAACCATCACCGCGCAACCGGCCATCAGATGGAAAATCAGGCAAAAAGATGGGGAACTGGAATCGGTATCTTTGCCACTATTAGTGGATGTACCGGTTATATTCCCAAGGGGAGGTGGCGTGACGTTAACCTTTCCGATAAGAGCCGGTGATGAATGTTTAGTCGTATTTGCTGATCGTTGCATCGATTATTGGTGGCAATCTGGTGGTGTACAAGAGCCGGTGGACCCCAGGCAGCATAACCTGTCCGATGGATTTGCGCTGATTGGCCCACAATCTCAGCAACAAAAAATACCGAATATCAGCACTCACACCGCGCAACTGAGAAGTGATGATGGTGCGGCGTATATCGAACTCGATCCCAACAGCCATAACATCACGATTATCACACCGGCAAAACTTATCGCTACAGCCAATGGCGGTACTGAAATCACTTCACCTGACATCATCCTAAACGGCAACGTCACCATTAACGGCAACTTATCACAGGGCATGGGCGCGGGTGGTGGCACCGCAACCCTGCAAGGTCCTGTCACGGTGAGTCATGATGTGACAGCGGCAGGGATTAGCCTTAAAAACCATGTACATAGTGGTGTGCAGTCAGGTAGCGGTAAGACGGGGAAACCTCAATGAGATACCGAAGAGAAATTGACAACGACTATGTATTTGGTCGTGGAGAGGCGGGTTTTCTTATCAACTCACCGGAAGCGGTCGCACAGGCAGTGAAAACTCGCCTGATGTTGCGCAGTGGCGAATGGTTTCTTGATAACCGAGAGGGGACAGATTACGACGACGTGTTGGGTAAAGGCACATCGGGTTTTTATGACCTGATTATTAGACAGCGAATACTGCAAACGCCGGGTGTAGAGAGCATTACCCAATACCGTAGTGAAAGAAACCCTGAAACAAGAAAAATCACCATTACCGCCACGATAGACACGATTTATGGACAGATAGGAGTAACTGCTGATGTATGAAAGTATTATCAACACCATGTTACCTGCTATTGATAAAAACGGGATCAATGCTCCTGATTATCAAACCATCTTGAATAGCTGGAAGACAATATTCAGGGATATTTATGGGGACGATATTTACATCGAATCTGACAGTAAAGACGGTGTTTTTTTATCGCTGATAGCCTACGTTATTCACGGTTGTAACAACGCAACCATTGCCTCCTATAACTCATTTAGCCCGGCAACCGCGGTGGGCGAAGGGCTTTCCCGTAATGTCAAAATCAACGGCATCACCAGAAAAAGCTCCAGTAACTCAACGGTAGATGTTTTGGTCACTGGTCGAGCGGGCACGGTTATCCGTAACGCCTCTGTCCGGGATGATGCGGGAAACGCTTGGTCACTACCGGATGAAGTGATTATAGATACACACGGGCAGGCTATTGTGACCGCGATTTGTCAAAAAGCGGGCGCGATCGGCGCATTACCTCACACGGTTAATCAAATTGCTACGCCAACATTGGGCTGGCAAACCGTGACAAACCCGGTTGCGGCGACACTTGGTCGGGGAATTGAAACCGATGTAGAACTGCGAATACGGCAAGCGGTTTCCGTTGCGCTGCCTTCGAGAACCATTATGGATGGCCTGATGGGGGCAATTGCCAACCTGCATGGAGTTTCACGTTACCGGGGGTATGACAACGACTCGGATAAAACGGATGAGAATGGCATACCTGCTCACAGCATTGCACTTGTCATTGATGGTGGAGACTCGAAAGAGATTGCGCGGACTATCTTGGTGAAAAAAACGCCGGGCATACCGACATTTGGCACCACCTCTGAAACGATTACCGATGATTATGGCAATAAAAAAACGATTAACTTCTATCGTCCTACACTGGTGCCAATTTACGTTGAAATACACATTAAACCCTTTATCGGATATACATCAGATATTGGCAATAATATTCGCAATGAAATATCTAACTATATTAAATCGCTTTATATTGGTGATGGAGTCTATGTTACTCGTTTATTTGTACCGGCAAACTTATGCAATAAAAACGGTGGGCAGACATATGAAGTATTATCTGTGATAGTGGGTAAATCAGCATCGACAACTGGAACGGCGAACATTGACATTGCATTTAATCAAGCGCCGACGTGCTCACCTGAAAATATTAAAATAGTAACGGTGCTCGAATGAACAGATATATGAAGCTAATTCCTGCATATCACATGGAAGGTAAAAAATATGTCAGGACGCTGGAAGCTGTAACTGATATTTTCAACCAGAATGCGCTGACTACAGATTTATTGATTAGCAGTTTTGACCTTGATAAAGCGGTGGGCAAACAGCTTGATATTATTGGAGAATGGGTAGGAAGAAATCGAATGATCCAAACTCCGATTGAATCCTATTACTTCTCCTTTGATATTACTGACTTGGGATTTGATAGTGGACAATGGAAAGGGCGGTTTGACAGTGATAAAAGTTATATCAAACTGGATGATGATAATTATCGAGTTGTCATTAAAGCGAAAATAGGCGCGAATAACTGGGATGGAACGGCTGGGTCATTTAATAACATCCTGAGTTTTATTCATTCAAATAATGGCCTATCGGTATCTTTTGAAGATAACTTGGATATGTCATTCACAGTAACGATTAAAGGAAAATCAATCAGTACAATTACTAAAGAAATCATCCATCAGGGTTATCTCTCGCTTAAACCTATGGGGATAACGGTTAATTACCATATAGTGGAGGGTTAGAAATGGCTAAAAATGATTTTAAAGCATTTGCCATTGGTGAAAACGCGAATACTTTATCACAACAAGAATATGAAAGTTCAGATTTTATTGAGGAGGGTTTTAAATCAGGAATAGCAAGGAGTGAGCGCTTAAATAAAGTTTGGCGCCAATCTTCGGTTATAGCCGCGGTGATAGGGAAATATATTGCGGAAAAAACTGGTGAAGACGTTATGGATGATGGAGACCTGGAGAAACTCGTCGCGCAATTAGATTTAGCATTAAAACATAAAATTACTACAGAAATCCCTGCTGCTTCACTGACACAGAAGGGCATATCGCAACTCAACAGCGCGACAAATTCTGACAGAGAAGATCAAGCGGCGACGCCGAAAGCGGTTCACGATGTTAGAAAAATCGCTGAGAGCAAATTGAGTGGTGTTTCTGATGCCTCATTGATTCAGAAAGGGATTGTACAACTGAGTAGTGCAACAAATAGCACAAATGAAACCTTAGCGGCGACGCCAAAAGCAATTAAAGAAGCATACGATTTTGCAAATACAGCAAACGTAGCAGCCAAAAATGCTCATGATGAAGCAAACAGGGCTACAGATAATGCTAATAGCAGATTGGCAAAAAACCAGAATGGCGCAGATATCCCTAATAAAAGTGAGTTTATAAAAAACCTTGGTTTAACAGAAACGGTAGAATTGGCGAAAAGTGCCGTGCCGAACAACCGGAAAATTAATGGCAAGGTGTTGAGTGGGGATGTCAGTTTGAACGCCGGGGATG